>NZ_JANSHU010000007.1:0-59463 GCF_047461755.1 Synechococcus sp. R65.1
GTAGACAATGGGTGGCGGAGACTTGACAACCATGATTCAGGGAAGAAAACGCCGACCTTCGGCCAGCAAAGACACTGATCGCGCCCTCAGGGATCCTCAAAAACCCGTCTTTTCAAGGACTTTCAGAGGCTTCTCGAAGAATAACTTAAGGGTGGGGACGGTAGGAAGGGCTGTTGCGGTATTGGCGCTCTAGCTGCTCCACAATGGAAATGGGAACGGATGAGGTCTCGGAGGGCTCTTCTGGCGAGGTGCCGATCTGCGTCTCGGTCTCCACATTGAACTGCCGAGATGTTGCCCAAACCACTGCTGCAATCAGCAAAAGGACGATAGCGGCACCGTAAAGAAAGGCGACGATGGCCATCGGGTCAATGGTTTAGCTTTCCCCTTCCATGATAAAGGCTGTCGAGAATTACCCACTTCAGGATCCCTTAGAGCAAGCCCTATGGGACTGGCACCGAGGAGAGGCCAAGGGATCCCTGCTCTTGCATGCCTACGGCCTGGAGGGGATCCCTCTGGCGGAAGAGCCCCAGGTGGTCTCCGCCGAGGTGTTCTTCACCCAGGAGCTGCCGGAGGTGGAGGCCATGGCTTTGGATCTATGCCGCGGTCGGGTGCTGGACATCGGCGCCGGCACGGGCCGCCACAGCCTGCTGCTGCAGGAGGAAGGATTGGCGGTGGCTGCCTTGGATCGCTCGCCCGTGGCGTTGCAGATCATGGCAGAGCGGGGGGTGCGCTGCCGCATTGCTGCCGACCTGTTCCACTGGGCAGGGCCGGAAGAGCCCTTCGACACGCTGCTGTTGCTGATGAACGGCGCTGGCCTCCTGGGATCCCTAGGGGGGTTGGAGCGTTTTTTGTGCCGGGCTCGCCATTGGATTCAGCCCACCGGCCAGTTGCTTGTGGACTCTACCGAGCTCAGCGACTTCAGCGAAGAGGGCGACTCGGCGCGTCTGGAGGATCTGCTGCAGGATCCAGAGCCGACCGTTCCTAGGGACTTAGAGGGGGGGAAAGCAGAAACCAAGGTAGTGAACTTTGTGGCTGAGTACAACGGCCGGCGCGGGGATCCTTTCCCCTGGCTTTTTGTGGACCCAGAAACCCTGCTGCACTATGCCCACGCCAACGGCTGGCAAGGACAAATTCTCTACCAGGAGGCGGAGGGGGCTTTCCTAGCGCGGCTTACCCCTTTGTGAGCGGCTCATCTCTAGGGAGGCCAGCCAAACCCCACAGCAGGGCTCTAGGCGATACTCTAGTAAGGTGTTCTCGAGTTCAACCGGTGCAAACGATGGCTCAGCCTGCCCTGCGCATCCTGCTTGTGCGCCACGGTGAGAGCACCTTCAACGTCGAAAATCGCATCCAAGGTCGCTCCGATCTCTCTCGCCTCACCCCCAGTGGAGAAGCGCAGGCGCAACGGCTAGCTGAGGCCCTGACCGGGATCCCTTTGGATTACGTCTACTCTAGCCCTCTCTCCCGCGCCCTCGACACTGCCCACATTCTTCTCAAGGAGCGAGCGGGGGTCCCTTTGTTGATTAGCGAGCAGCTGCGGGAGATTGACCTAACGGAGTGGGAAGGCCTGACCTTTGCCGAGGTGAAGGAAAAGTACCCAGAAGAGTACTCCCGATGGCGGTACCATCCCGAGGAGCTGGAGCTAGGGGGACGCTTTCCGGTGCGGGATCTCTGGCAGCAAGCCCAGGGCTTTTGGCAACAGTTGGCTGAGCAGGTGCAGGCGGATCCCCGCTCAGAGCGAGGGAAGGATCCTAAGCATCCCCTCAACGTTCTTATCGTCGGCCACAGCGGCCTCAACCGTGCCCTGGTCAGCACGGCCATTGGCTTGGGGCCAGTCCACTACCACCGCCTGGGGCAAAACAACTGTGCCATTAGCGTCCTCAACTTTCCCCAGGGCCTGGGGGGGCCACCCCAACTGGAATCCTGGAACATCACCGCCCATCTGGGCCAATCCCTGCCCCAGCGCAAGCAGGGGATGCGCATTCTGCTGGTGCGCCATGGAGAGACGCAGTGGAACCGGGAGCAACGCTTCCAGGGGCAGCGGGATATCCCCCTCAACGCCACCGGCGAGGAGCAGGCAGCCAAGGTAGCCGAATTTCTGGCGGATCAGCCGCTGAATCTAGCCTTTTCCAGCCCCCTCAAGCGGCCCTGGGCTACTGCTGATGCCATTTGCCGCTACCACCCCAACCTCATTCTGCGTCCAATGGTGGAGCTGCAAGAAATCTGCCACGGCGACTGGGAGGGCAAGCTGCAGAGCGAGGTGGAGGCCCAATACCCCGGCGAGCTGGAGCGCTGGCAGCGGGATCCTGCGGCTGTGCAGATGCCCAACGGGGAAAATCTCTACCAAGTTTGGGCCCGCACCCGCTCAGCCTGGGAAGAAATTTTGGCCACTACTGCTGCTCAGTTTCCTGAAGGTACGGCAGTGGTGGTAGCCCATGATGCCATCAACAAAGCCATCATCTGCCAGTTGTTCGACCTTTCTCCCCATGCCTTTTGGATCTTCAAGCAAGGCAATGGCGGCATTACCGTCATCGACTACCCGGAAGGAAAGGAGGGTGCCCCAGTCTTAAGAGTGCTCAACCTCACCACCCACCTGTCCGGCCAGATTTTCGACTGCACCACGGCGGGCGCTCTCTAGGGGGTAAGAGATGGGATCCCCTCTCCTTGCCGACCTGGGTTTGCCAGACATTTGCCTCCAAGGGGTACGCCTGTTGGATCCCTGCCGCCAGCGCGATGGCGTGGCTGACGTTTGGCTACGTCGGGGCCGCCTCCTGCTTGTCGAGGCAACGGCAATCCCCGCCAAGATCCCCCGTCTGGACGCCGCCGGCTGGGTGCTGGGCCCAGGCCTGATCGATTTGTACACCTCTAGTGGCGAGCTGGAAGACAATGGCCTCTCCGCTGGCCGCGAGACTCTCACTTCCTTGGCAGCAGCGGCGCGGGCAGGCGGCTTTACCCAAGTTGGCCTGCTGCCCACTCCTCTTGCGGGGACGGCAGCCTTTCCCGTGCTGGATCAGCCAGAGCAGCTAGGTCGCTATCGTCGCCGGCCTGGGGATCCTCGCTGGCTGCCCTGGGCTGCCTTGAGCTTGGGTGGCCGGGAAGAAGCTCCCAGCCCTTGGGGAGAGCTGGCCCGCGCTGGAGCCATTGGCTTTGTGGCCCGGCTTGGGGGAGCAGAGTCGCTGCGCTCCCTGGCCCTGGTGCGACAAGCTCTGGAGTACTTGCGGCCCTGGAACAAGCCCCTGCTGGTTTGGGCCTGGGATCCCACCCTAGGTGGTTCGGGCAGTCTCTACGAGGGGGTATGGGCTCTGCGCCTGGGGCTAAAGGGCATCCCAGCCAGTGCCGAGACCGCCGCCCTAGCCCGCCTCCTGGAAGTGCTGCGCAGCGTTCCCTCGCCGCCGCCAGTGCATGTGATGCGCCTCAGCCAAGCCCGCAGCCTGGAGCTTATCCAGCAGGCGCAGGCAGAGGGGCTGCCGGTTACCGCCAGTACCACCTGGATGCACCTCCTCCTGTCGGAGGAAGCTGTCTTCGAGCGCGGCTACGATCCCAACTTGCGCCTACTGCCTCCTCTTCCCCGTGCCGCCGACCGGGAGGCCCTCATTGCCGGGATCCGCAGCGGTAGCCTGGGCATTGCCGTCGATCATGCCCCCTACACCTACGAGGAGAAGACCCTGCCCTTTGCCGACGCACCCCCTGGGGCCATGGGTCTGGAGCTGGCCCTGCCGCTGCTGTGGCAGAACTTGGTGGAGACGGGAGCGCTGACGGCGCTACAGCTCTGGTCGGCCCTTAGCCTCTACCCGGCCCGCTGCCTGGGGTTGGAGCCGCCCAGCCTGGAGCCCGGAAGCGATTGGGTGCTCTTTGATCCAACCCATACCTGGACAGTTTCGGCAGCCACGCTCCGCTCCCACTCGCAGGCCACTCCCTGGCTGGGCAAGACCCTACGCGGCAGGGTGCTGCACACCCACGTGGAGGAAGAGAGCAAGCGCTGAGCTGCAGAAGGAGACATTGCCCTCCCCCTGGCTTGACAATGGAGGTAGGAAGGGGATCCCCAGCTTGCCCAATGCCAACGCAGATTCTTCCCCCCACCCCCGAGCACCTTGCCCTAGCCGCTGAAGCCCTGCGGCAAGGTCAACTGGTAGCCATGCCTACGGAGACGGTGTACGGCCTGGCGGGCCACGGCTTCAACGAACAGGCGGTGGCCACCATCTTTGCTGTCAAGGAGCGCCCCCGTTTCGATCCCCTGATCTTGCACCTGCCAGCTGGGGTCTGCCTTGAGGCGCTGGACGGGGAGCTGGTGGATCTGTCGGCTTTTACTGCCGCTGCCCGCGCTCGGCTGGGATCCCTTGTCGACACCTTCTGGCCGGGCCCGCTGACGCTGGTGCTGCCCAAGGGACCCCGGGTGCTGGATCTCGTCACCAGTGGCTTGCCTACAGTGGCGCTGCGGATGCCTGCCCACCCCGTGGCCCAGGCTTTGCTGCAAGCAGTTCAGGTGCCTCTAGCTGCCCCCAGCGCCAACCGCTTTGGCCGCCTCAGCCCCACCTCAGCTCAGGCGGTCTATGCCGAGTTGGCGGGGCGGATCCCCTACATTTTGGACGGAGGAGAGTGCAGCGTGGGTTTGGAATCGACCGTGCTTAAGCTCAGCCCTGACGGCACGCCCACGCTGTTGCGCCCTGGCGGGATCCCGCGGGAAGTGCTGGAAGCTCATCTCGGCCTGCCCCTCCAGACTGCACCGGACAGCAACCTAAGGCCCGAGGCACCGGGAGGGCTTAGCAGCCACTACGCCCCCACCAAGCCCCTCTGGTTGTTGCCTGTTGCCTTTGACCAGCTCCGCCCTGAGGAGTGGCAGCGGTTGCGGCAGGAGACAGCTGAACATGCCCACCTGGGCGTCCTCAGTTTCTCAGCCGATGCCCAGGCGCTGGCGGAAAGCTTTGCCCACCACTGGCCGGGAGTTGCGCTGACCTTTGAATGCCTGGGGCCGGATCCCACTGCGGCAGCGCGGGCTCTCTTTGCCAGCCTGCGCCGCTTGGACGAAGGGGCAGCCACCCTGCTGCTGGCTGAGCCCCCCCCGGTTTTGACAGGGCTGGGCTATGCGATTATGGATCGGCTACGACGGGCCAGCAAGCCATGGAAGACTCCCCTCTTGTCGCCATCGTGATGGGCAGCGATTCGGATCTGCCCACCTTGGCCCCCGCCGCTCAGGTGTGCGAGGAGTTTGGGATCCCCTATCTCCTCCAGATCCTCAGCGCTCACCGCACCCCCGAAGCGATGGTGGAGTTTGCCCGCAGTGCCCACACCCGCGGCATCCGCGTCATCATTGCCGGCGCTGGCGGGGCGGCCCATCTGCCGGGGATGGTAGCCTCCCTTACCCCTCTGCCAGTCATCGGGGTGCCGGTGTTCAGCCAATCCCTGCAGGGGCTGGACTCCCTGTATTCGATAGTGCAGATGCCCAAGGGGATCCCCGTGGCTACCGTAGCCATTGGCAACGGCTATAACGCTGGTCTCTTGGCGGTGCAGATCCTAGCCAGCGGGGATCCTGAACTGCTGCAGCGGGTGCTTGCCTACCGGGAAAACCTCAAGCAGGCTGTGCAGGAGAAAAATGCCCAGTTGCAAGCTCAGGGGTGGAAAGCCTATCTCCGATCTGCCGACAGAGCATAATTAAAGCGTTGACCTGTCTTGGCAGAGAAAAAGTTGGGAGAGTTGCCGGCGGTGAAGCAGGGATCCAGTCGCTCCTCTTCTGGCCAGGGATCCTGGCAGGAGTATCTTCAGCGGGTTCAGAAAGGGGCAGAGGAAAGGGGAGCTCAAGCGGCGGGGTGGCTGCTGGGGGGATCGCAGGGGCGGGTTTTGGCGGTGTCAGGCTTGGCGTTGGCGGGGCTAGCTTTTTGGCACTGGCGCCTGGCCCTTTCCCTAGCAGTGGGCACTGGGGTGATGCTAGGGGTGTACGCGGCTTGCAGCCCTGAGTTTAGCCGCCGCTGGCAGGAGTGGCAAGCTTGGTTTCGCCAAGCCAATCGCTCCCTTTTGCTAGCCGTTGCGGGCGGGGCAGCCGCCACTCTTGGCACCTACCTTGTGGTCTCAATCTGGGCAGAAGCCAACCAGCGCTGGCTGGCCACAGGTGCCATTGTGCAGGGGCTAGCCACCTTTGCCTTGCTGTCACTGCTGTTTTGGGAGTGGCTCAGCCGCCGGCAAGAGCGGCAGCGTTCTCAATGGGAGCGGGATCTTAGCGACATTGCTTCCCCCGATCCCTACAGGCGGCTGCTGGGGGTACGCCGGCTGCAGAGCCGCCTGCCCCATCTGGATCCCGAACAAACTCGGCTGGCAGTGGATTATCTGCGCCTGGCCCTTGACCAAGAAACCGTGGCCGTTGTGCGGGAGGCCCTCTTGGAAGCCCTGCAGGGATGGGGGATCCTGCGCCGCCTCAACGATTTGACCAGTCCCAACCCAGCCGAAAGCAGCGGCGATCCCTCGGCAAGCCGCAGAGGCAACGCCTAAACAGCTAGCAGCTCCACCACGGGAAGTAAGGAACTCGAGCCAGAGGCTGTCCGTCGTAGAGGAGTGTAAACCTACTCTTTACGGAGGGTTACATTCCATGGTTCGCAAGCTCTTCACGCTCTCTTTAGCCGTTGCCTCGGCCACAGTGTTGGCTGCAGCTCCCGGAGTCCAGGCTAGCAGCCCCAGCCCTAGCCCAGCGCCTGCAAGCGCGAAGACTGCAGCTTCTGCCCAAAAAACCATTGTGGATGTTGCCACTGAGGCTGGTTCCTTTTCCACCTTGCTCAAAGCCCTGGAGGCTGCTGACCTGGTGAAGACGCTCTCTGAGGAGGGCCCCTTCACCGTTTTTGCCCCTACTGATGAAGCCTTTGCGGCCCTGCCGAACGGCACGCTAGACGACTTGCTCAAGCCAGAAAACAAGGAGAAATTGAAGCGAGTGCTCAGCTACCATGTCGTGTCTGGCGAGCTTCTCTCTCAAAATCTAGAGGCCGGTAAGGTGACTACCCTTGCTGAAGTGCCGGTGGAGATCTCCGTCAAGGATGGGATCCGGGTCAACGACGCCAAGGTGGCAACCCCCGATCTCAAAGCCTCCAACGGCATTATCCACGTCATTGACAAAGTCCTCCTGCCACCGGAGAAATAGTCTTCTCGGCCTTGCAATCCTAAATCTAAGTCTGTAGAAAGCCTTCCTAGCACCCCCAGCTTCAAGGCTGGGGGCTTCGGGCGCGATCCCTGGCTTGGCTCTTGGGATTCCTACAAGTCAATACCAACGCTGGAGTTGTAGATTGCCTCCACCGACACACCGGCCACCCGCTGGGGACGCACGATCATGTACTCATTGTCCATTTGCTTGGGCAAGGTGATGAACTCGTCCCCACCCACCATCAGTTGGTTGATCAGCTCTGTGTATTCTCTGGCTTCCTTGACCCGTACCTGCAGGGTCTGACCCCCTTCCAGCATGATGTGAACGAGGTAGCCATCGGGTTTTCTGGGCATGGGCGCTCCTGCTTGGCTGCAGCAAAGGTCGATAAACATTATTCCCCCCTTCGAGAAACTTGACCAACCTCCGGCTCCTCCTGTCGGCAGGAGGCCATAACAAGCGGTGGATAGGAGAGGGGGCTTCCCCGGGGTGGTCGATGGGCCTACAGTAACAGGATGTGCCCATTTTGGGTTCTTTCCCGCTACCTCTTGTGGCTGGAATGGCTGACACGCCTTGCCCTCAACGGCTGGACTGGCGCAACCTCAACACCCTCTGGGGATCCGTTTTGGCCGAGACCTTGAGCCGGCTGGGCTGTCGGGTGGCGGTGGTGTGTCCGGGATCCCGCTCTGCCCCCCTCACCTATGCTCTGGCGCAGCACCCTGAGATCGAGGCCATTCCGGTGCTGGATGAGCGGTCGGCGGCCTTCTTTGCCCTTGGCTTGGCCCAGCAGCTGCGGCAGCCCATCCCGCTAGTGTGTACCTCTGGCAGCGCCGGCGCCCATTTTTTCCCCGCTCTCATCGAGGCGGCAGAAAGTGGTTGGCCACTTCTGGTTTTGACGGCGGATCGGCCGCCGGAGCTGCGCCACTGCCGCGCCGGGCAGACCATCGACCAGGTGAAGCTCTACGGCCACTACCCCAACTGGCAGGCGGAGCTAGCCCTGCCCAGCGCCGACCTAGAAGCTCTGGCCTACCTGCGCCAGACCGTCATTCACGCCTGGGAGCGTGCCCTCTACCCTTTCCCGGGTCCAGTGCACCTCAACGTGCCTTTGCGGGAGCCCTTGGCTCCCATTGCTGACAGCAGCACCGCGCCCCTGGCCCGTTGGCAGAAAAATCCGGAGTTTGAGAAGAGCTTTTTTCGGGGGGTTGCTCCGGCCGGATCTTCCTGCCAGGCGCTGCGGGGCAGTCTTCAGATGGAGAGGGCTTCCTTTTGGCAGGAGTGGTGCAGCTGTGAGCGGGGAGTGATCTTGGCAGGGCCGGCCCAAGCGGCGGATCCCCGCGCCTACGCTGAGGCAGTGGCCCGTCTGGCCCTAGCCCTGGGCTGGCCGGTGTTGGCAGAAGGCCTTTCCCCCCTGCGCAACTACGCTTCCCTTAACCCCTACCTCATCACCACCTACGATTTTCTCCTCCAGGGAGAGCAGCCCCATCTTTGGCCAGAGCAGGTGATCCAACTGGGACCCTTGCCCACCAGCAAGGCCCTGCGGCAAACCCTGGCCCAAGTCCAACCCCGCACCTGGCTACTCGATCCCCGACCCCAGAACGCCGATCCTCTCCACAACTCCACGACCCACTTGCCCTTTGCCGTGGAGGAGGTGGCGGCAGGGATCCCGGCAGGCAAAGCCAAAACAACCGCTTTTCTGCAAGCCTGGCTGCAGGCGGAAGCAAAAGCTCGGGTTGAGCTGGATCGGCTGCTGGCAGCTCTGCCGGAGTGGTTTGAGGGCAAGATTGCCTGGTGGCTGGCCCACCACCTGCCGCCGGAGACGCCGCTATTTATTGCCAACAGCACACCGGTGCGGGATGTGGAGTGGTTTTGGCCACCCAACGACCGCCATATCCGGCCTTACTTTAACCGCGGCACCAACGGCATCGACGGCATCCTCTCGACCGCCTTTGGGGTGGCCCATCGCCAGCGCCCGACGGTGGTGCTGACCGGGGATCTGGCCTTTTTGCACGACTGCGGTGGCCTGCGTCTTGCCCAATGCCTTCAGGGATCCCTGACGATTCTTCTCATCAACAACCAGGGGGGCGGTATCTTTGAGCTCTTGCCCATTGCCAAGGCGGCTCGCCAGGAGCCCAACCCTCCCTTTGAGCCCTACTTTGCCACCCCCCAGGCCGTGGATTTTGCCCTCCTCTGCCAGGCCCATGGCATCCCCCACCGGCGGATAGAGACCTGGGAGGAGCTGGCCCAAGCCTTGGATCCCTTGCCGACCCAGGGGGTGCGGGTGTTGGAGATCCTTACGGATCGGCGGGCGGACGCGCAGCGACGGCAGGAGTGGTTCCGGCGCTGGTCTGAGCTGCCATCCACGCCGTAACCCGCTTCCAGATCTGTTCGGGCAGATCCTCGGCCTCGCAGTCCAGCCATTGGATCCCTGGCATGGCCCGAAACCAGGTCATCTGCCGCTTGGCAAACTGGCGGGTGCGCCGCACAATCAAAGGCTGCAGCTCTGCTTCTGGGATCCGCCCTTCTAGGTAGGCGCCAATCTCCGCGTAGCCCAAGGTTTGTAAGAGGGGCAGGTCTGGCCCGTAGCGCTCCCGCAGCGTTTTCACCTCCTCAATCCAGCCTGCTGCCAGCATTTCTGCCGTGCGCCGAGCAATGCGTTGTTCCAGACGGGGCATTGGGCAGCGCAGCCCCAAGATGAGGATGGGGTAGCTAGGAGGATGGGCCTGCCTCAGGCGGGAAGCTGGCTTGCCGGTGGTGTAGATGATCTCCAAAGCCCGCAGGGTGCGCACCGTGTCATGGGGATGGATGTGCTCGGCGGCAACGGGATCCAACTGCTGCAGCCAGGCGTAGCGGATCTCGGGCGGCCACGTCTCTAGTTGGGCGCGCAACTCGGGCTGCGGCGGAACTGCCGGGATCCCCAGCCCTGCGGTAATGGATTGGATGTAGAGCCCCGTCCCCCCCACCAGAATGGGAGTCTGTCCCTGCCGATGGGCCTCGGCAATGCGCGACTGGGCCGCCTGCTGAAACTCGGCCACGGTGTAGGTGTGGCGGGGATCCACAAAGTCCATCAACTCGTGCGGCCAGAGGGCCCGCTCAGCGGGGGTAGGCTTGGCAGTGCCGATGTCGAACTCCCGGTAGACCTGGCGAGAGTCGGCATTCAGCAGAGGGGATCCCAGCCGCCGAGCCAGCAGCAACGCCTGACGTGACTTGCCAGTGGCGGTGGGGCCGGCGATAACAATTAGCCCTGGAGTTACCATGCCGAGGGTGTTACTTGTTGCACTGGGTGGCAGACATTCAGAACCTGCAAAAATTTATGCAAGGCAACAAAATTTCTAAAAGGCTTTAGCTCTGTGGCTAGAATAGACTTCCTAACAGCTTTGGGCTCTTTGAAATTGCGGTGATCTCATCTTACGTTCCAGCTTTTGTTGGGTTGGACACTCAGCTTAGGCTGTCTCTCCAGCTCCCGAGGCTAGCCCCATGGCTGCTTGCCTGGGTCAAGCCTGGTCTCGGCTACCTGGGCTGGGCAGTTGGGGCAGGGGTCCTAGCGGCGTTGCTGGCGTGGAAACCTTGTCCAGCCCTGGCGGAAGTTTTGGTACTCAAGCAAGGAGAAGTGCGCACTCTGCCCTTGTTGCAAACGCGGGCCCGACCCTCCTTGCAGATGGAGATGCTTTATCTAGGCATGGTGGAGGAGCGCTTCTTAGGCTACGCCCACGCCAACAACTGGGAGACTATTTCCAGCGACCGAGAGGATCCCCGCTGGAGCCGCTGGCAACTGCGACCGGGCGGTGAGGCCCTCTATCCGCCGGATGCCCCTTCGTCGCGGGATCCCTCAGAGCCCCCCCTCTATGCCCGTGGGTTTTATGTAGAGGCCTACTTCATGGGCGGGCGGCTAGTGGGGATGCACCTCATTTACAACCCGGAAGAGCCAGGCTTCAATTTCAGGCAACTGCAAAGGCTTGTTCGCGCCTGGTTTCCCGATAACCGCCTAATGTTGCACTACCAGGTGCTGCCAGAGGATCCCGACCAGCATGTCCTAAGAGCCTACTGGGGCACCATCCCTCCCCCTTACCTTGCCGACATTCAGCGCAACAGCCGCCTGCCCTTCTGCCAGGTTTTTTTCAGCCCTACCTCGCCTCAGCCGCTTGTTCCCCCCTCTGCGCCTCCTCACTGCCTAGGTCAAGCTGAAGCAGGTGCCTCCCCTGCCGCTGCCCAGAAGAAGACGGCCGCTCTGCGCTAAAGCTTTGCGCGGGCTAGGGCTTGAGCTGAGGCTGCTTGCGGCGTTGCTGGCCTACGGGAAGAAAGCCCTAAACCGTCACCAGCTCGGGGCGGCGGCTGTGGCGAATGGCGCGAATGGCTTCCCCGTAGTCCTTGGCCTTGAATACGGCTGAGCCCGCCACCAGGGCATTGGCCCCCGCCTCGATGACCTGCCAGGCGTTGCTGGCCTTGATGCCGCCATCCACCTCGATCCAGGGATCCAAGCCCCGCTCGTCGCACAGGGCCCGTAACTGGCGAATCTTGGGAACCACCGCCGGGATGAAGCTCTGGCCGCCAAAGCCAGGGTTGACGCTCATGATCAACACCAGGTCCACCAGATCCAGCACGTACTGAATCAGCTCCAGAGGGCTGGCCGGGTTGAGCACCACACCTGCCTGTTTGCCCAGATCCTTGATTTGGCTGAGGGTGCGGTGCAGGTGGATGGTGGAGCTGGACTCGGCGTGAACGGAGATGATGTCGGCCCCCGCCTTGGCAAAGTCGGCCACATATTTCTCCGGCTCCACAATCATCAGGTGGACATCTAGAGGCTTGGCCGTAACCGGGCGCAGCGCTTCCACCACCAGCGGGCCGATGGTGATGTTGGGCACAAAGCGGCCATCCATCACATCTACGTGGATCCAGTCGGCTCCTGCCTCGTCCACTGCCCGCACTTCTTCCCCCAAGCGGCTAAAATCGGCTGAAAGAATAGAAGGGGCGACGACAATCGGCTTTTGCCCAGAGGCTGCGGAGGGCTGAGTCATGGTGAGTACCCAAGGTGTAAACCGCAAAACAGGGGAGCCTGCTCCTCTATGGTACGGAGTTTGATCCCCTTTGCAAAGCACCACCCGGCTTCTAGGGGATCCCGACAAAGCCGGCCCTGGCCAGTTGCACCCTCCGGAAAACTTGGGCCAGAGGCTCTCAGCGATCCGGCGGCTGCGCGTTGCTCTGAGGCTCTGGAGAGGCTTGCTCCGAGGGAGCTGGCTTCACTTTTTCTTCTAGCCGCAGGGCAAGCTGCTGCAACTGCATATAGATGCTGTTGACGGCCAGCATGGCCAGGACAGTGCCGAAAAACTTGGTGCGGGATCCCATAGACCAACCCCTGGGCAAGGCCAAGCGCTCGTTGCCCTAGCTCCAACTTAGCGCACAGGCGGAACAGACCCTCAGAGAAGAACTTCATTAGACCTAGCGTCATGCCTGCCTATCAGCACTTACATACTGCCCTTTGGGTTAGCGATCTGGCCAGGGCTGAGCATTTCTACGGGACGGTGCTCGGGCTCCCCAAAGCAGAGCGGTTTCCCTTTGACTTTCCCGGCGCTTGGTACCAGGTGGGCTCCTCTCAGATTCACTTGATTGTTACTGAGGAGCCGCTTGACCAAGGGCAGCCAGCCAGTTGGGGCAGCAAGGCGAAGTGGGGGCGCCTTCCCCATGTGGCGCTGGGCGTGGAAGACCTGGAAGCGGTAAAGGCCCGCCTGCTGCAGGCAGGCTACGAGGTGCAGCCAAGCGCTTCCGGGCGGACGGTGCTGTTTGTTCGGGATCCCGACGGGAACGTGATCGAGCTAAGCTCCCTAAGTCCCCCTCAGCCATGACTGCGATGACAGAGCCCCATTCGCCCCAGCGGCGCGGCGCCCTGCCCCTCTTTGACCCCTCCACCGCCCTGGTCAGCTCGGCCCAAATGCGCTGCCTCGAGGAGCAGATCTTCGCTGCCGGCATGCCTGTGGCCGCTCTCATGGAAAAGGTGGGCCTGGCCGTTTTTGCCCAGTTGCGGCAGGATTTCCCCCATGCGCAGCGCATCGGCATCCTCTGCGGCACAGGGCACAACGGCGGCGACGGCTTGGTGGTTGGACGAGAGCTGCGGCTGGCCCAGAAGGAGGTGAAGGTTTGGCTGGGCAAGCCGGATGATCTCAAGCCCCTGACTGCCGACCACGCTCGCTATCTCAGGGCGCTGGGGGCGGAGTTTGTGGATCGGCTGGAGGAGTTGGCCGACTGTGACCTGCTGATTGACGCCCTGTTTGGCATTGGCCTAAACCGGCCCCTGGGGGATCCCTGGGCAGAGGCAGTGGAGTGGGCCAACGGCAGCGGCATTCCCATCCTCAGCCTGGATCTGCCCTCTGGCCTCAACGACCAGACAGGCAAGATCTGGGGCTGCTGTATCCGCGCCAGCTACACCTATGCCCTGGGCCTCTGGAAGCGGGGCCTGTGGCAGGAGGCGGCTCTGCCTTGGGTAGGACGGCTGCATCGCATTGATTTTGGGATCCCCCCTTGGGCCTGCCCGGCGGAGGCGGTTCCCCAGCTATTGCTGCAACCCTGGCCCCATTTCCCCCCCGATCCCCCCTTGGACACCCACAAGTACCGCCAGGGATCCCTGCTGCTGGTAGCAGGCTCGACGGCCTATGCCGGGGCGGCAGTGTTGGCCGGGCTGGGATCCCGTGCCAGCGGCGTGGGCATGGTAACCCTAGTGGCGCCGGCGGAGTTGAAGGAGCTGATCCACAGCGCTTTGCCGGAGGTGTTGGTGCACCCCTGGGAAGGGATCCCTTCTTTGCCGCTAGTAGCTGAGAAGCCCTTCCAGGCGGTGGCAGTGGGGCCGGGCCTTGGGGAAACCCGCCAGCTGCTTTTGGAGATCTTGCTGCGGGATTGGGCCGGGATCCCCTGGGTGATCGACGCCGATGGCCTCAATGCCTTAGCGGAGATGGGGGTGGAGCGCCTGCCAGAAAACGGGATCCAAGCTATCCTCACCCCGCACCTGGGGGAATTTCGCCGGCTTTTTCCTGGGATCTCGCTTGAGGATCGCCTCGAGGCAGCCCAAAAGGCAGCAGCCCAGAGTGGGGCGGTGGTAGTCTTGAAGGGGGCACGGACGATAATCGCCTCTCCCACAGGGGAATGCTGGGTAAACCCGGAGAGCACACCAGCTTTGGCTCGCGGCGGCAGCGGCGATGTTTTAACTGGCCTAATTGGTGGACTAGTGGCGCGCAGAAGGGCCCAACTGGGTCAAGCGATGGGGATCTCAGAGCTACTGAGTTGCGCCTGTGCCGGGGTGTGGTGGCATGCCCAGGCAGCTATCCAGCTGGTGGGGGAGCGGGGTCCGACGGGGGTGGATCCGGCCCACCTAGCGGAGCACCTGCCCAAAGCGCTGCAGATTCTGCGGGGACAGAAGTCGGTCTAAGGTTGCAAGAACCCCAGCGCCAGCCCCAAGAAAATGAACAGGCCAAAACTAATCCGATAGACAATAAACAGCCAGGTGCTGCTGCGCTGCAAAAATCGAATGAGCCAATCGATGGACCAGTAGGAGAAGACAAAGGCCGAGAGCGTCCCCAGCCCCTGCGCTAGCAGCGCCTCTGTCCTGAACTCGGAGACGAACTCCTCTACCCCGGCCAAAAAGAGGGCGGGGATTCCCAGCAAGAAGGAGTAGCGGGCGGCAGCCGAGCGCTGCAAATCGAGCAACAGAGCCGCCGTCAGCGTCACGCCGGATCGGGATACCCCTGGGATCAAAGCCAAGGCCTGGGCCAGCCCCACCCAGATCCCGTCCCAAATGCCTAGGCTGTCTAGGCCTCGCCGGCGTTTCCCCACCCGTTCTGCCCAGCCCAAAGCCAGGGCCAAGCCAATAGCGGCAGCAGCGATCACCCACAACTGGCGGGGCGGAGATCCCCAAATGGCCTTGACGGCCCATCCGGCCACCCCAATCGGCAACGTTCCCACCAGGATCCCCATGAGCAGCCGCCAAGACTCCTGCTGGAAGTCTCGCTCCTGCCAAGCCCTCCAGGAGCCAAGGAGCAACTGGCGCAGGTCAGAGGCAAAGTAGATCAACACTGCTCCCAGACTGCCCAGCTGGATCACCGCCGCAAACGAAGCTCCCGCATCTGGCCAGCCCAGCAAAGCCGGAAACACTCGTAGGTGGGCCGTGCTGCTGATGGGCAGGAATTCGGTGATCCCTTGCACCATGCCCAAGATCAGGGCCTGCCACCAATTGGGATACCAGAGGTCGGCCAGCACCAAAGACCGTCTCTCTCAATAGACCAGGCTGCCGTCTGGAGGAGAGTTCCCCTTAGAACGTGAGCCGCTCGGGATCGTCGATGGTAATCAGCCAGTTGCCCACCTTGCGGAAGAGGGGGTTGGGCTCTGTCCCCCGCACCCGCGCCTCTACCCGGTAGATGCCAGCAGCGGAAGGATTGCGCACATTGGAGAGCACCAAGCGGATCTCCTGGCCGGCGGCAATGGGTTGACGGGCTACCACCTCCAAAGAGCGAAACTCCTCGTTCCAGTACACTTCCGCCAGCTCCACCGGCTTGCCCTCCGCCTCTAGGCGCACATTCTTCGGGTCGATGACGGCATCGAAATTGCTATCCGCCTTGATCTGCACCTCTGCCACTGCCACATTTTGGGGTGGGATCTTCAGGCGATAGCGATCCAGCCGGCCGCGAATGCCGCGAAAATCCAGCCGATAGCTGAGGACAGGCACCCCCTCGCTGCCAGTGATGACAAAGCCCGACTGCGCCCTTGCCGAAGGGAGCAACAGCAGGGATCCCACTAGGCCTGCCAAAGCCAACCTTGCCCCCAGCCAAGGCAAGCAAAGACTCTGGGAATACTTCACCGCTCTCAACACCCAAGCTTCCCGAAAGACTTCGACTCAAGCAACCCCTGCTGCCGACCGAGCAAGCAGCAAGGCCATGAAGATGGAATCAAGTTGCTGTCTATTGTAAGGGGGTGAGATCCGCTCTGAAAGACTTATACAACGCTGGACAAAAGCGGACTTTTGCTCCAGGTTGACGCTTTCTCCCTGCTTCCACGACCCGTAGCTAGTGGCAGAGTCCACCCCTACCACCCCGCCAGAGGGATCTCCACAGGCGTCACTTCCCCGCGAGCTGCAGGTAGGTGCTCCTTGCCCCCATAAGGCACACCGGCTAAAGACGGAGCCAACTTTAGCCTAGGCAAAGTGCCTACCAGAAAAGATGTACTCGCAAGCCTACTAGCTCAGCCCATCTCCGTCAAGGCAGGAGGTCGGTCATGCCACAAAGTGGCTGATTGTCCAGTGAATCAAGGACTAGAGGAGAGCCCTTCTAACGAGAGCGCCCAGAGCTCAGTCGGGTGCGGGAATGCGCAGTTTTTTCGCCGCCCTAACAGAAGCTTGGGGGATGGGTGTCGAAGGATCCCGCTGGAGGGATCACTTCAAGAAACTAAGTACCCCCACCCCGAGTACCATCAGCACCCAGAGCAGGGATCCCACCAAAAGGACATTCTTGGCCCGGCTCCAGTCGCTGGCCGAGCTAAGGAGCACCGGCACCGCCACCACCAACAGCAAGCTGTAGAGCACCAGCACCAACAGAGCAATTTGGAAAATGAGCATCATCTTTCTTTGCGGATCCCTTACAAAAGTCCTGTCTTGGATAAAGGCTCCCGGCAACACCGGGCGGCTCCTTGCTGATCTAGCTCGCTGCGCACCGGCAGCGGGGTAGATTGGGATAACGCTCTGACCAGCAGGCTAAGCGGCGCAGGCCCTGGTTTTTAGTCTTGGGGATGAGCCGCCTACTCGTGGCGTTGTATAGCCTGGAGTACTATAGTCGAGTTATAAGCCGACATCAACATCCAGTGCAAGTATCTGGGCTTAGGCTCAGTAGTTGGGGTTATGGCGTCCCCCACGGGCGTGCAGCGGCAGCCCCGCCAGTGCGTCCGCGTAGCTCGCGATAAGCGAGAAAGAATCCCCGCCCCTTAGGGCTGGGAGAACGTCAATATACCAAAACTGGGATCCCTCTCCCTGGCCCGCCTGGCAAGGGAGCAGCTTTATTTGGATACAACCTGGATTCGGAAAGGGTTGAAGTCCGTTGCCACGTCAAAGTAGTCCTCCTGCTCCTGCTGCTTCAGCCAGCCAGTGATGGCATAGGTAAGGGGCGTACAGGCCACTTCGACACCACACTTGAACACGTAGTTAGAGAGGATGAGGCTCACTAGGTTCGGAAAAACTCCCCAGAAGGCAATGAGAATGAACAGGCCCGTATCCACTGCTTGGCCCACCAGGGTCGAGCTGATGGTGCGCGTCCACAGCCAGCGTCCCCGGGTCCACACCTTCAGGCGCGCCAGCACATAGGCATTGGCAAAGCTGCCGCTCCAGTAGGCAATTAGGCTGGCCAGCACGATACGGGGGGTAAGGCCGAGGATCTGGTCGTAGGCTTCCTGGTGGGGCCAATCAGGGGCTGCCGGCAGGGATCCCACAATCATCAAGGTCACGGACATCAGGGCTGCCGAGAAAAACCCCAGCCAGATCACCCGCCGCGAGCGAGCATAGCCGTAGACCTC
The DNA here is from genome assembly GCF_047461755.1 of Synechococcus sp. R65.1. NCBI lineage: Bacteria > Bacillati > Cyanobacteriota > Cyanophyceae > Synechococcales > Synechococcaceae > Synechococcus > Synechococcus sp. R65.1. The sequence goes on from NZ_JANSHU010000007.1 coordinate 17,651, forward strand.
GGTGAGGATGTCGCCGAAAATGTAGCTGAGGGGGAAAAGAATGGTGCCGCCATCGAAGGTAAAGGGCCCCAAGAGCACGATCTTGGCCGAGGCGATGTTGGAGATGAGCAGCACCGCCACGAACAGGGCCGTCACCGCATCCAGGTGTCGGTAGGCGCGCTCAAAGCTTTGCTCAGCCATCAAGACCCCCCAACAGTTTACGGATATGCCGCAGCTCTTTGACGATTAGGGCTAAGCCCTGGCTGTGCCGTTCCACTTCGCTGGTGAGCTTACGGATTTGCTCTTCTAGGTTAGCGCTGTGAGACTCCTGACGATCTAGGCGCTGGTTGAGGTGGGCAAGCCGCGTCACTACTTCCCGCTGGATCAGGTTTTCCGTACCTTGGATAAGCAGCGTCTCGATGGCGGTGAGCTTGTTCAAGAGCAACTGGGTGTTGGTTTCTGATCCCGCTTCCGCTGCCGCTGCAGGAGTCACCTGCAGGGCCTTTTGGATTTGAGCCAGAAGAGTCTCCGCTTCAAACGGCTTTTCGATAAAATCGAAGTCGACAAAAGGCTCAGGGATGCGGGCTGTCACTTGTTCCTTCATCCCCGACATCATGATAACGGGGGTATTTTTCAGACTGTCTTCGCGGCGGATGGCTTGGAGGGTGTCGTAGCCATCCATCTTGGGCATGACAAAATCCAGCAGGATCAGGTCGGGGTGATGCTTTTTGGCGACCTCCAAGCCCGTCGGTCCGTCTTTAGCCTCCAGCACCTGGAAATGGTCAGCCAGGATGCTGGCCACCATCTTGCGGATCATGATGCTATCGTCAATGACCAACACCGTTTTGGTCGTCATGGCTTTTCCCATCAGTTCAGCCGGATCTGCCCCTTCCTTGAGCTCAGGAGGCAAGTGGAAACCCACCATTAGAGTACTCTCCTGCTTGGCGGAGGTTGTGCTCCGGGATCCAATTTGCCGGCTTCTCTTGCCGCCTAGCGGTTGTCGGCCCACCCTGGCCGCCTTGCTATAATCTACTATCGCATTGTAAACAAACGTTAAGAACCCGTTTGCACTGGCAGGGTCATGAGCTTCCAGTTAAGCCCCGAGCTGTCGCTGCCTATCCCATCGCCGGTGGGGGAGGCTGCTTACCGTGCCTTTCAGTGGGGCAAAAACCTCTTCGGCTTTGCCCACAAGGCTCTCTCCACCCAAGCTGCCGAACTGATGCTCTCTGCCCTCAGGGAGCTGCAGAGCTTTGTCTCCGGCAAGCCTCTGCCACCGCGGGAGCGGGTGAAGGTGAGCGCAGCCACTTTGCAGGAGTTGCGGGCTCGCTACGAGCGACTTCTAGAAGTTGATTGGCAAGATGCGGAAGCAGGCTACTACCCTCACGCGCTTCTCTTCGACAACCCCTGGCTGGACTTTGCCCGCTATTACCCAGCGGTGTGGTTGGAACTGCCCCAGATTGCCCGACGGGTACACGGCCGGCGCTACCAAGAGTTTTCTCCAGACATCTCCACAGAGGGCTACCCAAAATACTACCTTCAGAACTTCCACTACCAAACCAACGGCTACCTGAGCGATCGCTCGGCTGAGCTCTACGACTTGCAGGTGGAGTTGCTGTTTGGGGGTACGGCGGATGCGATGCGGCGACGGGTGATCCGCCTGCTCAAGGATGCCCTCGATCCCAACCTATCTGCTCCCCACATCCTCGACGTAGCCTGTGGCACAGGGCGGATGCTGCGCCTTTTGCGGGGATCCCTGCCCAAGGCGGCGCTGTATGGCTTGGATCTTTCTCCTGCCTATCTGCGCAAGGCCAACCGGCTGTTGCAGGAGTTGCCCGGGGAGCTGCCGCAGCTTATTCGCGCCAACGCCGAGGCCATGCCCTACGCTGACGCTTTCTTCGATGCAGTTGTCAGCGTTTTTCTTTTCCACGAGCTGCCTGGCCCGGTTCGGCAAAACGTCATCAACGAGATCAGCCGGGTGGTGAAGCCAGGGGGCGTGGTTGTCGTCTGCGACTCGGTGCAGCTGCTGGATTCGCCGGAGCTGGAGGAGACGATGGAAGCTTTTGCGCAAACCTTCCACGAGCCCTACTACTGCGACTACATCCGCGACGATCTGGGAGCGCGCCTGCAGCGGGCAGGCTGTGAGGTGTTGCGCCGAGAAACCCACTACGTTAGCACTTACCTCTTGGCCCGTAAGAGTTGAGCGCCCTTGCCAAAAGCTTAAGAAGAGATTCGCAGTAGTCTACCTAGGGGTATAGTAGTAGCAGGCACCAAACTTGATACGAAGCCAGGCCACCAAGACCATGGACGGGAAGGTGGTTAGCGTTCATCTCTTTACTTAGGCTCATGTCTCCTCCTCATGGATCCCTCCGTGCCGGCATCACTGCACTGAAGCAGGAGCGCTACCTAGAGGCGATCAACCTTCTTGAGTCTTTCTGCTACTGCTGCTCGATTCAAGGAAGCTCGCCGCGCCAGGGGGAGCGCAGCCGTCCTAAGCTAGACCCAGAGGAATGTGCTCTGGCTCGAGTGGCTCTGGTCATGGCCTATCAGGGCAGTGGCGACTTGGAGCGATCGACAGCCCTCTGCCAGGAGCTGCTGGAGCAGGGGGAGACTCCTTCAACTCCCCCCTGGGCACGGGAATGGGCAGCGCAGGCTCTTGCTACCCTCAAGCAGGCAGCAGAACACCCTATGCCCCCTGAGGAGGTGATGGCACGGTTGCCTGTCCTCCAGCAGTTGGAGGCCTGTCAGCCCCGCTGTAGCTCTCGCGACCTGGCCCCCTATCTGCTCAAGGCCACCCACTGACTGGCTGAATTTAAGAAGCTGGACTTTGGCAGCTAGGTTCTATCCTTTTCGCAGTAGGAAAGCTCCGAAAGTATGCCTGCCACTGAGCCCACTACCTATCACTTCATCGTTGGCAGTCTAGATTTTTTGCGGTCTGAACCTCTGGAGGAGGTGCTGGAGGAGCGTCGGCGACATTACGCGGAGCAGCATCGCCCCATTGATTTCCACTGGGTGCCCCAGCCAGCTTTCATGGAAGCTCCCGAGTTAAAACCCCTGCGCAACAAGTTGAAGGAGCCGCTAGGGGCAGTGGTCTCGACTAACGAGAATTTCATTCGCTGGCTGGCGGTGCGCCTTGGCTTTGTGGAAAAGGGCAGCTTTGTGGCCCCCAGTGAGTCGATTCCGGATCCCTTGCGCTCCCTGTCGTTGTCGGAAAGCTGAGAGGCTTGTCCCCATTGCTGCCTTGGCACCTTGCTGCGCCCAGAAGGACAAGCTGGGCGGCGAGGGGTAAGCTGCCCTAAAGGTGGCCGGAGAGGCGGGTTTGATTGCAGGCTAGGTCAAAATTTAAGATTAGGGCACCTCTCCCGCTCCAGCAGCAGCAAGGCTGTCGGGCAGCAGGAAAGGTGGGGGAGGGAGATAGGCTGGGCGGGGGCACCATGACTTGGGAACAACGAAGGGACTGGCTGCAAGAGGGAGCGGAGCTCTACTTAGTAGTGTCAACAGCGGCTATGGAGACGCTGAAGTCAGAGGAGCTGGGTTCTCCCCTTGAGCCGATAACAAGCCCTGCCTCTAGCTTGCCAGGGGGCCCAGCCGGGGATCCCTTGCCAGAGCCGCCTCCCGAGGATCCCAAAGAGAACAGCCCAACGGAGAAGCTAGAACAGGCGGATCCCCCTTTCTCAGGGACAGGCCTGGGAAACTTCGCTGCCGTGCTGGGCCGACGCAATTTCCTGCTGCTGTGGATGGGGCAGGTGTTTTCCCAGCTGGCCGACAAGGTGTTGTTGGTGCTGCTGATTGGGGTGACCTCCAAGCGGTTTCAGCCAGAGGGGGCTTCCATCAGCGGCTGGGTAGCGGCGGTTATGCTGGCCTTTACCCTGCCGGCAGTGTTGTTGGGCAGCTTGGCAGGGGTATTCGTGGATCGCTGGCCTAAGAAGGCCGTGCTGGTGCTCTCCAACGTGGTGCGCGGCATCCTGGTGCTGCTGCTGCCGCTGCTGCTCTGGCTGACGGCGGGGCGTGACCTTTGGCCAGGGATCCCTTTGGGCTTTGGCGGGCTGCTGCTGATTAGCTTTGCCGTCTCTGTCTTGACCCAGTTTTTTGCCCCTGCCGAACAGGCCACTCTGCCGCTAATCCTGACCAGGCGGGAGCTGTTGGCGGCCAACTCCCTTTACACCACGACGATGGTGGCTTCGCTGGTTGTCGGCTTTGCCATTGGCGAGCCGCTGTTGACGCTGGCGGAGCGTTGGGTGCGCACCTGGTTGCCCGGCTGGGAGGTGGGGCCAGAGCTGTTGGTGGGGGGAGCCTACCTTTTGGCGGGATCCCTGCTGCTGCTGTTGCAACCTCACGAGAAGCTAGAGCCCCGCTCCTGGGAAGCCCCCCATCTCTGGGAAGATCTCAAGCTGGGCCTACAGTACATCGGGCAAATGCCGCTGATCCGTGCAGCCCTGCTGCAGATGGTGGTGCTCTACTCGCTGTTTGCGGCCCTGGCGGTCTTGGCGGTGCGGATGGCGGAGGTGATGGCGGAGCTGGAAGCCGATCAGTTTGGAGTGTTGCTGGCTGCTGCCGGCCTAGGCATGGGGATTGGCGCCTTTTGGGTAGGGCACATAGGCCGAGGAGTAAGCCGTCGGGCCTGGAGCGGGCTGGGATCCCTCCTGCTGTCTCTGGCGCTGGTGGCTTTGTCGTGGACAGAGAGGAAGCTGTTTCCCAGCTTAGCCTGGATTGCTCTGCTGGGCTGTGGAGGGGCTTTGGTGGCGGTGCCGATGCAAACTCTGCTCCAGGAGGAAACGCCTGAACATCTGCGGGGCAAGGTGTTTGGGTTGCTCAACAATGCCGTTAACATTGCCCTCAGCTTGCCGCTGGTGTTGACAGGGGTAGCGGAAACCTATCTGGGCCTTTCCTGGACGTTTCTTGCCCTGGCAGTCTTAAATGCGTCGGCAGGAATGTACTTCTGGAGTTTGTTGAATAGAGAGGCTTGACTTCTTCGCCAGCTCTAGCTAGGTTGCTCCTTCCCAGCAGCGGTGCCGGCCTCCCCAAGCCCTCCGCGCCGCTGACGGCAGGGCAAGGCAGAGCTTAGGAACAGCCCCATAGCTACGCGCCGTCCTGCTGTCGGGCTGCTGCTAGCTTTCCCATGCCCAGGCAGCAAGCAGAGGGGGGATCCGCGTCTGCTAACCTTATGGGAGGTTTAACCGTTCTAGCAGCGTAGGGATCCACCCATGCACATTGCCTGGATAGGCAAGAAAACACCCTTTTGTGGCAACGTCACCTACAGCCGCGAGGTAACCAACGGCCTTTTGGAGCGGGGCCATCAGGTGAGCTTTTTCCACTTCACCAACGAAGAGGCCGCCGCTGAGGGGGGATCCCGTCCGGGGAGCAACTGGCGTGCCGAGCTGGAGGGGCGGGATGTCTCTCTGCCCTGTCTCTACAAGTCGCAGATCTACACGATCCCGGCTCCTAACGCCCGGCGGCTGCTGGAGCAAGCCCTGCGGGAATTGCAGCCGGATTTGGTGCATGCTTCTTTGACCATTTCGCCCATTGATTTTGCGTTGCCCGAGATCTGTGCTGAGCTCAACCAGCCCCTAGTGGCCACTTTCCACCCAGCTTTTGACCGACGGCGGCGCAACATCGCCTCCCGCACCCAATACTTGGCCTATCAGCTCTATGCCCCCTGTTTGGCCCACTACGATCGCACCATCGTCTTCTCGGAAACGCAGCGCCAGGTCCTGGTCAAACTGGGGGTGGGCAGCGAGCAGGTGGTGGTCATTCCCAATGGCGTCGATGTTGACAAGTATTCGCCAGGGCCCTCCACCCTCAAGCAGCGGCTAGGGCTAGAGCGGGTCTTCGTCTACCAAGGGCGGATCTCGCCGGAAAAGAATGTCGAGGCCCTGCTCAAAGCCTGGAAGCAGGCTCAAATGGGGGAAAAGTGCGGCCTGCTCATTGTGGGGGATGGACCCCTGCTCAATACCCTCAAGCCTTTCTACACCCGCCAGCACGGGATCTACTGGCTGGGCTATGTTGCCGACGAGCAGGAGCGCATTGAGATCTTGCGGGGATCCGACGTGTTCATTCTCCCCTCCTTGATCGAGGGGCTGTCTTTGTCGCTGTTGGAGGCAATGGCCTGTGGGGTAGCGGCGGTGGCCACTGACGTCGGCGCCGATGGCGAGGTTCTGGCGGACGGAGCCGGGATCCTGTTGGATCCAAGCCGAGTGACGGTGGAGCTGCAAACGCTATTGCCCCTCTTGCGGGATCAGCGGGAGTTTACCCAACTGCTGGGGATGAAAGCCCGCCAACGGGTTCTGGAGCGCTACACCCTCAGCCACAACCTCAGCCGCCTGGAACAGCTCTACCGAGAGGTGTGTCAGGGATCCCGTCAGCCCAGAAGGGCGTAGCCGCCAATGACCTCGACAACATGAACTCAAGCAGAGCCTTCGGGAGAAGACGGGGTAGAGCCTGTGCTATCTTTGCTAGACTGCATCGTTATGTTGCTGAGGGATTGGCTCTACCTTCCCCATGGAGGAGCACAGCCCGCAAAAAGCTTTACCGGCCCAGCCGCCCGCCGGGCGAGCAGGTTTGTCCTGGTCGGACTCCTTGCTTCCTCCCAAAGTTCTGCCTGCCTCGCTGCCGTCCACAACCGACCCGAGCACTCCCAGCTCAGGGCAGGAGGATCCCCGCTCTAGGCTTGGTACTGCCAAGGAGAAGGAGCCGCCAGCCCTCTTGCCCAGTCGGGCCAACAAAGCTGAAGTGGGGGCAGACCAGCAGTCGATGCTGTACTTGTTGGGAGGATTGGCTTTTGCCCTGCGCTCCTTCAATAACCTCAACCAGATCCTGGAGTTCACGGCTTTTGTGGCCAGCCAACTCACTGGGGCTGAGGGGGGAGCGCTGGTGTTGTTTAACCCCAACGGCACTATTCAACTGGATCAACTGCACTGTTTCGATCTCGATCGCCGCGAGCAGATTCGCGCCGAGATGGAGCAGATTGCCCAAGCCCTATCTGCTCAGGAGCCTCTTCTCAAACTAGAGGGATCCCTGGCGGTGAAGATCCCAGCTCTTGAACATCTTCTGGACGAGCGTCTGCGCCAGATCCTGGGGCCGGATGGGCGCCTATTTGGCACGCCGCTGTTGATCCGTAACTCTGTCCAGGGTCGCTTGTACGTCTTCAGCCGCCAGCCCAACTACCACTGGACCGAGCCTCGCCAGCAACTTTTGCGCCTAGTGGCTGACCAAGCGGGTGTAGCCATCGAGAATGAGCGCCTGCGGACAGCCTTGCGCCGCAGAATGGCCCTGGAAAAAGAAATGGAGATCGGCTCCTACATCCAGACCCAACTGTTGCCCCGCCAATACCCCCAAGTTCGGGGCATTCGACTGGCAGCCCGCTGCCGCGTAGCCAGCAAAGTGGGGGGCGACTACTACGATTTCATCAAGATCCCGAGGGGGCCTGCCTCTGCAGAGCCGGCCAGCAACCGGGCGGAACCGCCTGAGCCCTCCGCAGACTCTCGCCTAGCGATTGTCATTGGGGATGTCATGGGCAAAGGTGTACCTGCCGGGCTGCTCATGAGCATGACCCGCGCCATGGTGCGGGCAGAAGCTCTTAACGGCCACTCGCCGGCCCGCGTTCTCCAACATCTCAATCGGGCCATGTACAGCGATCTCAAAAACTCCAGTCGCTTTATCAGCCTGTTTTACTCGGAGTACGATCCCTGCTCCCGTCGCCTGTGCTTTGGCAACGCCGCCCACAACCCTCCCCTCTGGTGGCAGGCCCGCACCCGTGAGATTCAGCCTTTGGATACGGAAGGGGCGCTGATTGGCTTGGAGGAGCACAGCCAATACTCAGAAAGCTGTGTGCAACTGCAGCCAGGAGATGTTGTAGTCTACTACACCGATGGCTATATTGAGGTTGCCAATACCCGCGGGGAGCGGCTGGAGACTGCCGGTCTAATGGATGCTATCCAGCGGGCTGCCAGCTGCTACGAGTCGCCAGAGGAGATCCTGGAAAGTCTCTTTGCGCAGATGGATGCTTTCCGAGGCCGCCAGGGAGTCCACTTTGTTGTCCCAGAGCCAGCGGTGGAGCTAGAGCTCCTGTTCCGGGAGGAAATTTCCCTGCGACCTATGCCGGTGGACGATACCACCCTGGTGGTGCTGAAGGTGTTGCCGGAGCCTGAGGCCGCCTAGCTCCAGAAGGTCTGGAGTTGGATGGCCAAGGGTAGGGCTACCGTTTGCGCTAGTGGGACGGAACCTCACCTGCCCTAGTGTGACGCGCAGAGTTTACAGTACTCTCTAGCTGGGGGAATTCGTCCGTCTTTACTTGAGCTTTACCGGAGGTATGGGCATGAACTTCACTTCCTCTTACCTGCCAGCTCCGCCCGCCTTGCAGACAAAGGCCATCGTTGCCCAGGTGTTCCGCCAAGATGTGCTGGGCGATATCCGCAAAGGTTGGAACAACTTTGTGGAATCAGGCCAAATTTGGGCGCTTCTGATAGGGCTGGTGGCGGGCTACATGCTCAAGAGCATCACCAGCTCCCACTAAGGCTAGGTGGGCTTTGGCAGGGGTCTTCTAGCCATTGCAAGGCAGGCTTTTGTTTCCACGGCAGCCATCTTTTGGGTGCTGGTTCCTATGCCTGAGCCAACCTCACCTTCCACCCCCCGTCCCTGGAGCAGCCGCTTCGAGGGATCCCTACACCCCCAAATTGCCCGCTTCAACGCCAGCATAAGCTTTGACATTCGCCTTTTGCCCTACGAGGTGGCCGGATCCCTGGCCCACGTGCAGATGCTGGGGGCCTGCGGCATCCTGAGCCGGGAAGAGGCGGAGCAAATTCGGCAAGGGCTGGAGCAGATCCAGAAAGAGGCAGCCGAGGGGAGTTTTCAGCCTGACCCAGAGGCTGAAGATGTCCACTACGCCGTCGAGCGCCGGCTGGTAGCGTTGGTAGGGGAGGTGGGGAAAAAGCTGCACACCGGCCGCTCCCGCAACGACCAAGTGGCCACCGACTTGCGCCTTTACCTGCGGGATCAAATTGACGCCATCCGCCATTCTCTCTGGGAGCTGCGAGGGGTTTTGCTGGAGTTGGCTAGCCAGCACGTGGAGACAATCCTGCCCGGCTACACTCACCTGCAGCGGGCCCAGCCCGTTAGCCTAGCCCATCACCTTTTGGCCTACGAAGAGATGTTCTGGCGGGACTGGCAAAGGCTGGGGCGAGTGCGGGAGGAGGTCAACGTCTGTCCCCTGGGATCTGGGGCGCTAGCCGGCACTTCCCTGCCCATCGACCGGCAGTTTGTTGCTCATCTGCTGGGGTTTGAGCGCATCAGTGCCAACAGCCTGGATGCAGTGAGCGACCGCGACTTCCTCGTAGAGTTCCACGCCGCCGCCAGCTTGATCATGGTTCACCTCAGCCGCCTCTCGGAAGAGATTGTCCTCTGGGCCTCGCAGGAGTTTGGCTTTGTCGCCCTCACCGATACCTGTGCTACCGGCTCTAGCCTTATGCCCCAGAAGAAAAACCCCGACGTGGCAGAACTGGTGCGGGGCAAAACCGGGCGGGTGTTTGGGCATCTGCAAGCCCTGCTGGTTACCCTCAAAGGGCTGCCCCTGGCCTACAACAAAGACTTGCAGGAGGACAAGGAGGGGCTTTTTGATACTGTCGATACTGTCAAAGCCTGCCTAGAGGCGATGCGGATCCTCCTGCGAGAAGGGATCCAGTTCCAAACCCAACGCCTGGAGGCCGCGGTGCAGGCAGACTTTTCCAATGCCACCGATGTAGCCGACTACCTGGTGCGCAAAGGAGTGCCTTTTCGCACTGCTCACGACCTGGTGGGGCGGATTGTGCGCACCTGTCTTGCGGAAGGGATCCTGTTAAAGGATTTGCCCCTGGAGCGCTGGAAAAGCTTTCACCCGGCCTTTGGGGAGGATATCTTTACGGCCATCGATCCCCGTCAGGTTGTGGCTGCGCGGCTTAGCCCCGGCGGAACTGGCTTTGCCGCAGTGCGACAGGCCCTGCAACGAGCCCATGCCCGCCACCAGCAACCAGACTAGCGTAAACTCTGGCTCAGCCCACCCTAGGAGGAGCTCCATATTGGAGGCAGGATGCAATTCTAAGCCACCTCCCTGCCCCCCTTTGCTCTGGGGGAAGTGGTAGAAGCCAACACCGCCACCTTTGTGGCCCAGGTCCTTGAGCTGGAACGCCTGGCCTTCCCGACTCTGCCTGCTCTATCTACGGAGTGGTTTGCTACGCAGCCATCACGCCTGTTGACCCAGTTCACCGACCCAGAGCTTTGGGTCTTTCCCCCAACAGCTGCGGGAGCAGCAACCCCAAGTTTTAGCGACTTCCGCGCCCGTCCCTATTCCTGCTCTGAGGGCAAGATGTGGGAGTAGTTTCTGTACACCCTGCTGCGCCTCAACGGCATTCCCAACAAGGAGTTGGTGGTTGCTGTCATCCGCCAGCCCTAGAGATCGCCACTGGTTAGTGCAGGCAGGGCGGCAGTTGAGCTGGCTGCGGCGGGAGGGTTACGAGCGCCTGAGTGCAATTTTACGAAAGATTGAAGCCTAGGCGAAGAAATATTGAGAACAGCTCTGAATCATGCCGAAATAGCCTCTGAGGATGGTAGCCTGAAACAGACTCTGGGAAACACTCTTTACCTTCTCTTGGGTTGAAATGTCTAACAAGTTTAACCCCTTTGGCAAACCCTCCAAGGGTAATTGGGCAGGCCGCACTTTTTCTGCTGCTGTTGGCGCCTCCTTGGCTGCTGGGGTTTGCATAGCTCACGGCAAGCCCCTTCTCTTCTCGCTGCTGGTGGCCACTTGCGCAACGGTGTTTACTCTCATCTGTGACGAAATGGAGTGGATTTAAGCCTAGCAGTAGCTTTGCCTTCTCCCACGACCAACATTTCTCTCATTTTGTGCGATAAAAGCTGAAAGAAGATCGTTAAAACCCAACCTAAAGAGAGGGATTCTTGTTCCTCCGCTTCGACTTCGGGGGCTGCAGGATCCCTCTTCATCTGTTCTAGTGGGCGTGTGGAGGTGGAGCTGCCACCAGGTTGCCTGTTGGCAGAGCTAAAGTGGGGCAGGTCTTCACGACAAGGGCGGCTATAGTCTCTGTTGAGAACCCTGCCGACCAAAGGCCTCCGGAGCAGATTAGTCCATTGCCCTTGATCCCATGGCTTCCCCTCCTCTGGTTTCTGTAATCTTGGGTACGCGGCCCGAGGCCATTAAGCTGGCTCCAGTGATCCAGGCCTTGCGGGCCAGTCCCTACCTGCGCACCGAGGTCGTCCTGACGGGGCAACACCGAGAGATGGTGGATCAGGTGATGCGGCTTTTTGGCCTCCAGGCGGACTGGGACTTGGGGATCATGCGGCCTCGCCAAAGCCTAGCTGATATTACCGAAGCCACCCTGCGCGGCCTAGAACCCTACTTGCAAGGGAAACAGCCCCAACTGGTTTTGGTTCAGGGTGACACCACGACAGCCTTTGCTGCCGCCCTGGCTGCTTTTTACCAACGCATTCCCGTGGGGCATGTGGAAGCCGGCCTGCGCACCGACGATCTTTACCACCCTTTTCCCGAGGAGGCCAACCGCCGCCTCATCTCCCAGTTGGCTACCCTCCACTTTGCCCCCACGCCGCAGGCCGTGGAAAACCTCAAGCGCAGCCACGTGGTGGGATCCATCTACTGCACGGGCAACACCGTCATCGATGCCCTACAGCAGGTGGCTTCCCTTGGGATCCCCTGTCCTATCCCCGGCCTAGACTGGGAGCGCTATCGCGTTTTGCTGGTTACCATACACCGGCGGGAAAACTGGGGGGATCCCCTTCAAGCCATTGCCAAGGCTCTCCTGCAACTTTTGGCTGAGTTCCCCGACACGGCTATTCTTTTACCTCTCCACCCCAACCCAGTCGTGCGGGAGCCCCTGCAAGCGCTCTTGGGATCCCAGGAGCGGGTCTTTCTCACTGATCCCTTGGACTATCCCTGCTGGGTAAGCGCCATGCAGCGCTGTACTTTCATTCTCACTGATTCGGGCGGCATTCAGGAAGAGGCCCCTGCCCTGGGCAAGCCGGTGCTGGTGCTGCGGCAAACCACTGAACGCCCCGAGGCGATTGCTGCTGGCACCGCCCGCCTGGTCGGCACCCACCCCGAAAAGATCCTGGAGGCGGCTCGGGAGTTGCTTACCGACCCTCAAGCCTACGCCCGCATGGCACAAGCCAAAAACCCCTTCGGTGACGGCACAGCCGCCCAGCAAATTTGCCGCCTCATCGAGAGTCAGTTCGCCGCAAGAGCTAGTATTCTAAGCGGAGATTAGCTTACAGGAAGATACCAGCCTGTTTTAAGGGCAACGGTCTATCTCCTTCAGCTCTATGTACTGTAGAGCATATGGGTTCGTAGGCAAGTTAGCATTCCTAGAAAGCTCAACTTCAAGGGGGGATGCGTAAGTAAAGTAGCGAACATAAAAGAGCCTAGACTATCCCAGTGAGGCCTTTGGGAAGCTGTTACCTGGCAAAAAACGTTTTTAACATTGGCAAAGAAGGGGAGTTGCCTTAGGATCGGCTAGGATGTTTAGCATTGGCTAGGATAATTAATAAAGATATCCTGAGGGCTGATATGCCATCCAGTTGGTCTTATACCTTCTCCCCTAGTCCTGATCAGGGTCTGGGGCAGGCCCACTCAGCTTCTTCTTGCTCCAGCCAACCCTCCCTAGGCGGAGGGCTGGCAGCCAACTTTGAAGGGAACGGGGCTCAGACTAAGGCGGCAGGTTATCCAGAGGAAAGCATGCTGAGCAATGCCGCAAAAATCAAGGTCGTGGGGGTGGGGGGAGGAGGTGGCAACGCAGTCAACCGGATGGCAGCTAGTAATCTCAAGGGCGTCGAGTTTTGGAGCATCAACACCGATGCCCAGGCGCTTGCCCAATCCTCAGCGCCAACAGTAAACCGTCTGCAAATCGGGCAAAAGCTAACTCGTGGACTAGGGGCAGGCGGCAATCCGGCCATTGGTCAAAAAGCGGCCGAGGAGTCCAGCGAGGAAATTGCCGCCATTCTCAAAGGGGCAGATCTGGTCTTCATTGCTGCTGGCATGGGAGGGGGCACAGGAACAGGGGGAGCGCCGGTGGTGGCCCAGATTGCCAAGGCTAGCGGCGCCCTGACCGTGGGAGTGGTGACGCGGCCTTTTTCTTTTGAGGGCAAGCGGCGCGCCAAGCAAGCTGAAGAAGGGATCCAAGCCCTGCAGGAGGCAGTGGATACCTTGATTGTGATCCCCAACGACAAGTTGCTCTCGGTAATCTCTGAGCAAACCCCTGTGCACGAAGCCTTTCGCGTTGCCGATGATGTCCTACGCCAGGGAGTGCAAGGTATCTCGGACATCATTCTCATCCCCGGCATGATCAACGTGGATTTTGCCGATGTGCGCAGCGTCATGGCCGATGCTGGGACTGCCCTGATGGGCATTGGGATGGGATCCGGTAAGTCCCGTGCCCGCGAAGCCGCCATTACTGCTGTGTCCTCTCCCCTTTTGGAAACCTCCATCGAGGGGGCCAAGGGCGTACTCTTCAACATCACGGGCGGACTGGATCTGTCGTTGCACGAGGTAACGGTAGCAGCGGAGATCATCGCCGAGGCTGTAGATCCAGAGGCCAACATTATCTTTGGCACGGTGCAAGACGAGCGCATGCAAGGCGAGGTGCGCATCACCGTTATCGCCACAGGTTTTGACCGCTCGCGATCGGCTGCTAGCCCTCCCGCGGCGAAGACCTCCACAGCCAACTCAGTGGGAACGCGCAAGCCCTCCTCAGAGCCACCCCCTCGGCAGCCCCCTGAGCCTGAGCCCCCGACTTCTGGGGGGTTGGACATCCCCGAGTTTTTACGCCGCCGCCGTCCCACCCTCTAGCCAGGGGAGGGGGCAATGCTGGGGAAAGCTTTGGAGGTGGGGAGGAGTCATGAACATTGTTGTACTAGCGGGAGGCCGTTCGGCAGAACGGCAGATCTCCCTAGTGACAGGGAGAGCCTGCAAGCGGGCTCTGGAGGACTTGGGGCATCGGGTCAAGCTCATCGACCCGGAGGAAGATTTGCCCCTGCGTCTCTGGCAGGAACGGCAATCTGGCTGCGACTTCGTCTGGATTGCCCTGCATGGTCCGGGTGGCGAGGATGGTGTGGTGCAGGGGATGCTGGACTGGCTGGGCCTGCCCTACCAGGGATCCGGGCCGCTGGCCAGCGCCCTAGCTATGGACAAGCTGGTCTCCAAGCAGATCTTTCGTGCCGAAGGGGTTCCTACCCCTGACTGGTTGGTCTGGGATGAGGCACAGCCGCTCTCCTGGGCTGAGTGTGCGGCGCGCTTGGGATCGCCGCTGGTGGTAAAGCCCAGCAACGGTGGCTCGACGCTGGGGATCAGCATTGTGCAGGATGAGCAGTCGTTTGCCCAGGGGCTGGAGTTGGCCCGCTCGATCTCAGCGCGGGTTTTCCTGGAGCGCTACATTCCTGGCAAGGAGATTACCCTTGCTATTCTCTCCGGCCAAGTTCTGCCGGCCATTGAGATCATCCCGGCGCGAGGGGATTTCTACGATTACGAAGCCAAGTACGCCCCCGGCGGCTCGCGGCACTTGATCCCCTGTTCCCTCAGCTCGTCAGGATTAGCCCGCTGTGAGGCCGTGGGCCTCGAGGCCTATCGGGTGCTGGGGTGCGAGGGTTTGGCGCGGGTGGATCTGCGGGTGGACGCCGACGAGAACCCCTGGGTGCTGGAGGTGAATACCTTGCCTGGCATGACTCCTACCTCCCTCTGTCCTGAGGCAGCGGCGGCTCTGGGCTGGACGTTTACGGAGCTGGTAGACCGGATCTTGCAAGATGCCCTGCAGAGAGCGGCTGCAACTCGCTCAGCCTTGCCTGCATCTCGGTCTTCTCCCCTGGGTTCGCCAGCCTGATAGGAACGCTGGCTTTCTGGTAGCAGCGCCTCCAAAAGTGGCGGCAGCGGCTTCGGGGTAAAATTGGGCAGAAAGGCCCCCGGCAGAGGGGGTTTCCCTGCAAAGGCAGGGCAGCGGTGAGTTCTATGCAAGAAAAAACCATTGTCCGCAATTATTTCAACACCGTTGGCTTCGAGCGCTGGCGCCGCATCTACGGCGAAGAGGAAGTTAACTTCGTCCAAAAGGACATCCGACTGGGCCATGCCCGCACGATTGAAACGGTGTTGCAGTGGCTAGGGGATCCCTCCGGTTTGCGCATTTGCGATGCCGGGTGTGGGGTGGGCAGCCTTAGCCTGCCTCTGGCTGCTCGTGGGGCGCAGGTGTTTGCCAGCGACATTTCCGAACAAATGGTCAACGAAGCACGTCGCCGGCAGCAGATTGAGCTGGGATCCCTGGACAACCCCCAGTTTCAGGTCTTGGATCTGGAGGAGCTAACGGGGCAGTACGATGTTGTCATCTGCCTGGACGTGATGATCCACTACCCCGAAGCCGACGCCCTGCGCATGCTTAAGCACTTGACCAGCCTGGCCAAGTCCCGCCTGATCTTCAGCTTTGCTCCCAAAAGCCCCTGGCTGACGCTGCTCAAGAAAGTAGGGGAGTTCTTCCCTGGATCCACCAAAACCACCCGTGCCTACCTCCACCGCGAGGCCACCTTGGTCAGCCACCTTGTCGGGTGGGGCTGGAAAGTCCAGCAACGACAAGCCATTCAAACCCGCTTCTACTTCGCCCGTCTGCTCGATCTGGTGCGCTAAATCCGGCGGAGGGGAGCCGATAACTTTTGCAGGACAAGCCGCGCCTTGGCCTACACTTCCCAATCGGGTGTTGGCAACTGGAAACGGCGGCCTCTTGGCAAGGGAACGGTCGGGATCCCTAGTTTGCAGCTGGCTTTGGACTTCCCGGCACCCGCAGCAGCTCTGCCCCTTCGAGTACCCGCGCCGAGCGGATGACATCTCCCACCTGGATGCGCTCCACCCACTCCATGCCACTGGTGACATAGCCAAACACGGCATAGCGCCCATCCAAAATTGGCAGAGCAGAGAGGGCGATATAGAACTGGGAAGAGGCCGAATCCAGAGGGCTGGAGCGGGCCATGCCCACCGCCCCCAAACGATGGGGCAAAACCAACTTGCTCAGGGCTACGGGATCCTCAATCAAAGTGTTGTAGCGGGGGTAGGGTTCTCCGCGCACCTGGATTTCCAAAGGGATAGTGCGCAGGCGGTTGCTGCCTGGCTCGGTGGCGCCACCGGTGCCATCCCCTCGGGGATCTCCTCCCTGCACCACAAACGGTTGGGGATCTTTCTCTACCCGATGGAAAGTCAAGCCCTTGTAGAAGCCCCGCTGCACCAAGTCGACAAATTGGCCAGCCGTAAGGGGCGCCGCATCGCCGCGGATCTCTAGAAGCACCCGCCCTAGGCCTTCAGCGGTCTCGATTTCCAGTTCCACCACTGCCTTGCCCTGCAGCTGGGGGCGATCGGCGTAGGCCGCCGGGATCCCCTTTGCGGCTTCCGGTGCAGGAGGCATGCTGCGGCAGGCCAGCAGACTGAGACAAACATATCCCAACACGCAGGCAATCCCCGCCCTGCGACGGCTTCCTTTCCCCAGCCTGCCCACTGCCATCTGTGCGCTTCCCTCCTAAATTGACTGAGGTAACCCCAACTGCAGGGTAACGCTGCGGACACCATTGCTCACGGCCACCCCGTGGGGGCTGATGGAGGTGACCTGCCACTCGCCTTTCACCGTCTGGCCAACCGGCACCTGCCGCATCACTTTGTCCACCAAGATCAAGGCCTTGGGAGCGCCTGGATCGTGGATCAACCCCACCAATTTCATCTGCGGCGGTGCTGGAGGCGGAATCCGTGCCGGCGGATTAGACACGCGAGCAGAAGGGGGAGGGCCGGCTGCTAGAGCAACAGAGGGGCTGGCGGCCGCTGTCAGCCTTGCCGAGGGCGCCTCTGGCTTCTTCCCTCTTGGCTCTTGAGACGGAACCTGTTCAGGCAACTTGGGAGGGTTTTCATCCTTCGAAGCCAAGGAGAGCTCTTGGGCTGGCAGGGAAGCAGAATAGACAGGCTCAGGCCTCTCGTGGCTGGGATCCCTCGTCGGTACAGAAGCAGCTGGGGAGAAAACCCGTGGCCGAGAGTCCAGGGTCATCCAGAAGGCCAGACCTGCCACCAGCGCGGCTGCCGAAGCCAAGCCCAGCAGCAGTCCACCTCTCGCTGAAGAACGGCGGGGAAGCAAAGGGGGGCGCGTACCCCAATAGGGATACTCCTCCGCCCCCTCTTCCTCTAGGCTTTGCTCCAACTCCTCCAAGAGCTCATCCAGCAGAGAGTCTGCTTGAGTTGTGTAGCTGGACAAGGCCCACGGAGAACAACGGCTCCTGGCTGCTGAAGCATCAAACCCAGACACGGAAACAGGCCCTCCCTACCTTGGACGGCAAGGAGCCCGTGGCTTGAAACACCCCAGCCGCCAACCGCCGTCTCCCTAGCCCAGCGACCTTAGAGGAGCCGCATTTCTGGGTACTCGGTCAACAGCGCCTCTGCCGACAGGGTGTCTCCTTCTAGCTGCGGCGTCCACAGCACCTCGATGGCCACAATCCGCTCGGCAGGGATGGAGGCCAACTGCATCAGCCACTGCCGCAGCTCTGCCACGGACTTAACTACAGGTAGTGTACCTAAGTTGCCGCGATACGCAACCAGTAGAGTGACGACCAGGTACTCGCCAACCTCGGGGATCCCGGCAGCCGCCCGCCGCAGAGCTGCTTGAGGAAGCTGCTGGATCTGGTTGTTGCGGTTGGTGAGGGTTTCGGCGCTAAACTTGCTCCGCTCTTGCAAAGAGGCTTGATAGAACAGGGATTCGGCGCGGGAGAGGGGCAGCTTCTCCGCCTCGGCATAGCCATAGGCCCAGTAGTCGCTGTAGCGCATCAAGCCAAGGCTAACCTCTTGCAACAATTGGCTCAGCCCCTCTGGCGACTGGGTATCCGCTTCCAGAGCCAGCGCATTGATCTCCTTTTGCAGTTGGCGGGCGCTGGCCAGTAGGCCCACCTTCACTTGGGCAACGGTTACCTGCGGGTCGCCAACTTCCTCTTCTTCGGCAACAGCCGAGCGCAAGCTGCGCACTAGAAAGCTACCGGCCCCAATCAAGAGCAGCAACGCCAGCAGGCTGCCACCGCCTCCCCAAAACAAGGGCACCACCAGCGGAAAGCCAAGCCCCCCGCCATAGCTGGGGTACACGGGAGCCGAGCGAGGGCCGACAGAGCGGGGAGCTGAGAAGGTCGGGGAGCGGAAAGAGCCGCCGCCAATGCGGCCACCGCTGCGCGCCCAAACAGCGCTCACAGGGGCCAAAGCCAGGATCAAAGCCAGGGCAAGAGCCAACAGAGAGCGGCAGGTGCGACCAATGTGTTTTAGCATGTTCACAGTTTATCCATCACAGGGCTAGTCCTTACTCAATTGTAGGCTTTCTCCTCAGGCGCTAGAGGCCAAGGACGCGCTCCGCTTAACCAGCAGCTTGGAGCATTACAGACCATTACAATCTGTAGCGAGCCCCCTAGAGATGGGCACTAGACCCCTAACCCATGGGCAAATAGGGGCCGGCAGGCGGTCAAGAGGAGGAGCAATGCAAGTGGAAGTGCCAGTTCAAGAGCGATCTCTTCAGCCCTTGGCCCAGAGGAAGATTCGGCTATTGGTGTTGGACATCGATGGCACGCTGGCGGGGCCTTCCAACCAGGTTTCGGAGCCAGTGCGGCAAGCCATTCAAAGGGCCAAAGCCGCAGGCGTGCGGGTGGCCATTGCCACCGGTCGGATGCATTGTTCTGCCGAGCGATTTCACTATGAGATTGGAGCCGATATGCCGCTCTGCAGCTACCAGGGGGCACTCATTCGCGATCCCGATAGCCAAAAGACGTTAAAGCACTGGTGCTTGGACTGGTCGCTGACTGAGGAGTTGTTGCAGCTGCTGCAGGATCTGCCGGTGGGGGTGCACCTCTACATCGACGACCAGCTCTACTTGCGGGAGCTCAACCCCTTGAGCCGCGCCTATGCCGAGCGCTCGCAGGTGCCGTTTCAGATCTTTTCCCCTGCCCAATATGGGCAAAGACCCACCAAGATCCTGGTGGTTTCGGAAGATACGGAGTTTTTGCAGGAACTCCAGAGATCCCTGCGGCAGCGGTATTCTCCCGAGCAGCTCTACCTCACGCGGTCAGAGCCCATTTTCTTGGAAGCCACCCACCCGGCAGTCAACAAGGGCAATGCAGTGCGCTTTTTGGCAGAAGAGGTGTTGGGGGTGTCGGCAGAGCAGGTCATGGCCATTGGCGATGGCGACAACGACATCGAGATGCTGCGGTATGCAGGGATCGGGGTGGCCATGGGGAATGCCTCGCCGGCCTTGCTGCCCTATGCCGATTGGGTTGCCCCTCCTGTTACTGAAGATGGGGTGGCGGTGGCCATCGAGACCTTTATCCTCAACTAGACAGGGAGGCAGGGCGTGGCAGCTTCTCCTTTCCCCCAGCTCATCCTGCGCCCGGAGCAGCAACAGGTCTTGACCTATCAATCGGGGCAGCTGGGGATTGCTGCTGTTCCGGGAAGCGGCAAGACGTTTATCCTGGAGCTGCTAATTGTCGATCTCATCCTCAAGCGCGGCGTCCCACCGGAGCGCATTGGGGTGTTTACCTACATGCGTTCGGCGCGGGTTAACTTGCTGCACCGTATCAACCAACGCCTGCAGGAGGCGGGCTACCCAGATCGCTTTACCCAAGCCTTTACCTTGCATTCGCTGGCACTGCGGGTGTTGCGGGAGGCCCCAGGCCCTTGGGAAGAGCTGTCCATCTTGGAGGGGTATGAGCAGGAGCGCCTCCTCACCCGCCTTTGCCGCGCCTGGCTCAACTCCCACACCCACCTCTGGGAGCCCTTGATCCCTACGGATGAGAATTTCCCCCAAAAGGTAGCCCAAAACCGGCGGCGGTTCCGGCGCAGCTTCCAGGAGATGGTGCAGGCGGTAATTAGCACGGCCAAGAATCTCCGCCTAGGCCCGGAGGCGCTCCCTCGCGAGGGCTACCTAGGCTGGGCGGCTCCTGTGTACGATGCCTACCAAGCGGAGCTGCGCCGCCGCGGCCAGCTGGACTACGACGACCTGGGCTGGCAGGCCATGGATCTGCTGGAGCGCGACGCAGAGCTGCGGCAGCAGGTGCAAAGCTGGTACGACTACCTGTTCGAGGACGAGGCTCAGGACAGCTCCCCCCTGCAGGAAGAGCTGCTGCGGCTGCTCAGCCAGCGCACGGGCAACCTGGTGCGGGTAGGGGATCCCAACCAGAGCATCATGGGCACCTTCACCACGGCTGAGCCACGGCTGTTTCGCGCCTTTTGTCAGGCCAGCCCCCAAATCATCTCCCTACAGGAGTCCAGCCGCAGCGCTCCCCAGATCCTGGAGCTAGCCAACCGCCTGGTGGACTGGGTTACTCGGGAACACCCAATCCCAGCCCTGCGCACTGCCCTGGCCCCCCAGCCCATTCGCCCAGCCAGTGCCGGCAGCCCAAATCCCCCGGCTAGCGAAGGACAGGTGGAGTTTCGCTGCGTCAGCGGCACTCCCGAGCGGGAGCTGCAGGAGGTGGCCCAGTGGGCTCTGGCAGCCGCCCAAACCTTCCCTGACCAGACAGTGGCTATTCTGGTGACCACCAACGAGCTGGGGGGCAAGGCCCTCGACTACCTGCGGGAAATGGGAGGGGAGCGGGTTGTCGACCTATTGCGGGGCAGCCCCAGCCAGCGACGGGTGCTGCTGCAGCTCAAGGGGGTAATTGACTGGTTGGCCGAGCCCACTTCCTCTGCTCGCCTGGCTGCGGCAGTGGATCGCCTGGCCGATTGGGCCGGGATCCCGCGAACTGAGCTGGAGCCAATGCTGGGCTGGATCCGCGCCTCGCTGCCGGAGCGGCTGCTCTTTCCCCAGTTTGATCCAGCCCCCGTGCTGCCTGAGAGCCCCTCTTGGCAGAGCTTGGGCCGCTTGCTGCGCACCCTGGCCAGTTGGCTGCGGGCCGGGCGGTCTCCCTGGCCGGAGGTGCTGAATGTCATTGTCCAAAGCCTCTACCGCAAGCCGGAAGAGCTGTTTGTGGGCTGCTATGTCCTCAACCAGCTGGAGCAGGTGCTGGGATCCCTGCCCGAGACCGATTGGCAAGAAGTTGCCCAGGAGTTTCAGGTAATTCTGGATCGCCGCCTCCACAACCTGCCCTCGGAGATCTTGGCCTTCAACCCCGAGCCGGGCACGATCACGGTTGCCACTCTGCACCGGGCCAAGGGTTTGGAGTGGGATCAGGTTTTCATCCCCCAGGTGTCGGCCTACGAGTTTCCTACCCACTACGAGGAGCGACCGGTGGGGCTGAGGTTTTTGGAAGACGTCGATATGAAGGCAGAAGCCCTAGCCCAGTTGCGGCAGCTCAGCCCCAGAAGCTACTGGGATCTGCAGGCCAACTCTCCTACCGAACAGGCCTTTTTGGACTTGGCTGCCGAGCGGTTGCGGCTGCTGTATGTGGGCATCACCCGCAGCAAACGGCGGCTGACCCTCTCGGTCTCTACCCAATCTTCCTATGGCAAAGAGCAGAGCCCAGCTTTGGCCTTTCGCGTGCTCAGGCACAGTTTTGGGCTCAATTAGCCCCAGATCAACTAAGGTTCTTGTTTCTTCCACAGCCTGCTAACATAGCTAAGCCCACGGGGGCAGTCGTTACAGGCCATGGGTGTTTTGCCATGCAACCTCGGCGTGTTGCCCGCGAACTGGCCTTGCTGGGGGTCAGCCAACTGCCGACCACGGCGGCCAAACTCAGCGAAAAACAATTGGAAGACTTGCTGTTGGCAGCTATCCGCACCTTGCAGGAAGAAACCCACGAAACCCTTGCAACCGCAGCAGCGGAGATCCAGCGCAGCGACCGCCTGTTGCAGGAGAGCGATCCCCTGTTGTTGGCCGTTTCTGAGGCGAAGGAGGAGAGCGGATCCCGTTCCCTGGCTCTCCGTCTTCAGCAGGCCCAGCGGCAGCTGCAGCGTCTGGAAAGGGCTTTGCAGGAGGTCGCTGTGCCAAAGGAGTTGCCGGAGCTGGTCTACCAGGCCCAGGTGGCCCTCGGCAACGCGGGTCAAGCCCTGGAGCACCTGGAGCAGCGGCTGCAAAGCGTCCGCCACATCCTGGAGGAAGTTGTTCAGTTGTCCCAAAAGGCCGTCAACCGCCTGGGGTCTGCCCTCTCCATGCCGGAGCTGTTGCACATTGTCCAAGCGCCGGAGGTGCGCGCCTATGCCCTGCAACTGTTGACTGCCCTGCACACCCACAAGGAAGCTATCGATGCGCGCCTGCAGGGGGTCTTGGTGGGCTGGCAACTGCAGCGGGTGGGGCGGATCGAGCGCGATATCCTGCGCCTGGCGGTGGTGGAGATGGAAATACTGGCCAGCAGCCCCGTTAAGGTCGCCATCAACGAAGCTGTAGAGTTGGCCAAAAAGTATGGGGATCCGGAGGCTGCCGCTTTCGTCAACGGCGTGCTGCGACGAGTGGTGGACAGCCAGGAGACACTTGCTGACAGTTCCCCCGGCTAAAACCGGGATCCCAAGATCTGCCTTGGACAATGGCAGGGGATCCCCCCAAGAAACCTCTTGCACGGCTGCTGCTTCATTCGCCTCTAACCTGTTCTTGCCGGGCCTGCTCCCGCTCTTGCTTGAGGTGGGCTACCTCGGCTTCCAGCTCTTGAATGCGGTGCAGCAACTGCTCAATTGCCCGTCCTACCGGGTCGGGCATGAGGTGGTGGTCGAGGTCAATGCCGTGGGCGGGGATGCGGCGTTGATGGGGTGGGAGGACTGCCCGGCCTGGGATCCCAACCACCGTCATCCCAGGGGGCACATCGTGAATCACGACGGCGTTGGCTCCAATGCGGGCTCTAGCGCCAATGCGGACTGGGCCAAGGATTTTCGCTCCTGTGCCTACGATTACCCCGTCTTCCAGGGTAGGATGCCGTTTGCCCTTCGTCCAAGAGGTGCCCCCCAAGGTAACGCCGTGATAGATGGTAACATCGTCGCCAATTTCCGCAGTCTCGCCGATGACCACGCCGCAGCCATGGTCGATGAAAAAGCGCCGTCCAATCCGGGCTGCTGGGTGAATTTCAATCAAGGTGAGGGAGCGGGAAATAGAACTGATCAGCCGGGCCAGCAAGAAGCAGCGCCGCTGCCACAGCCAATGGGCGATGCGGTGCAGAAACAAGGCATGGACGCCTGGGTAGGTGAGGAGGACCTCCCAGCGGTTGCGAGCTGCCGGATCCCGCTCAAAGACACAGTCGACATCTTCCCAAAATTGCTGCCAGAACCCCAGCTTTGGCTTTGGCTGGCTGGAGGGGGGAGCCTCACCTCTGTCTAGTTGGGAGCTTTCTGCCGCCGACTGCTTGGCCTCAGTCAGCATGAACGGCCTCCGATAGGGAACCTCCACTTCTCCCCTTCTAGCACTTTTTGTTGCCAGTGGGAGGGATCCCTGGCAGCCTACACCTGTTGACCAAGAAAACTGGGTTCAAGCCCCGCCCTTGAGGCCTCCGGCCCGAAGAGCGCAAGAGGGCGGCTTTTGCTAGAATGCGAGAATTGCTCCACCTATTCATAGGAGGGTGCAGCGCACAGCTAAACGTATCTGGGCTTAGGCCCAGTAGTTGGGGCTATGGCATCCCCCATAGGGTTGAGGTTTAAGCCTCATGCTCTTTCGCCTACGGCGGCGCGGAGCGCTTTGTAGCTCAGCCAGTAGGAAGCATCCTGCTGCCTGAGAAAGAATCCCTACCCCAAAGGGCAGGGAGAATGTCAAGCCACCTAGAAGTGAACGAAAATGAGATCACGGCTAGTGCTTAACTTGCAAGCGGCTATGCTAGACCCTCTTTTGGAAGAGAAAATCCGCGAGCAAATTCGCACCCACAAGGTGCTGATCTACATGAAGGGCACCCCAGAAATGCCCATGTGTGGGTTTTCCTACACAGCCGTGCGCATTTTGGACAGCTTGGGCTTCCCCTACACAGCCATTAACGTGCTCGAGGATCCGGAACTTCGGCAAGGGATCAAAGAGTTTTCCAACTGGCCAACCCTCCCACAAATCTATATCAACGGGGAGTTCATTGGCGGCTGTGACATTCTCCAGGAGATGCATGCCCGCAACGAGCTGCGCCCCCTGGTGGAAGCCGCCTTTGCCAAGGCTGATCCTTAACCTTGAGGGATCCCATGCTCACCTTGGATGGCCTGCGGCAGCTCCTGGCTGAAAAGCTGCAAGCTCTCTACGTCCACGTGGAGGACGAGTCGCACCGCCATGCTGGCCATAGGGGACGGCACCAGGGAGCGGGAGGACACTACCGCGTACAGGTGGTGTCGCCTCTTTTTACTGGCAAAACGCTTTTGCAGCGCCATCGCCTAGTGTACGCCGCCCTAGCCGAGCAGATGGGGCAGAGCATCCATGCCTTGGCCCTGCAAACGTACAGTCCCGAGGAGCTGCCGGCCTCCGAGATGTCTCACATTGAAATAGCATAGAGGGCGAAACGGCTACCCCAGCGAGGGAAGGGAGAAGGTATGGCAGCTCTTTTAGCCACCTGGCTGATGTCGGCCTTGAGCGTGATGATCTTGGCTTGGCTTTTGCCTGGGATCCACGTCTCCGGGTTTGGAGGTGCCTTGGTAGCGGCGCTAGCCATTGGTTTGGTGAATAGCTTGGTGAAGCCACTCCTGCAGTTGATTACCCTACCGCTTACGATCTTCACTTTTGGTCTGTTTTCCCTAATTTTGAACGCCATTTGCTTGCTCATTGCCGACAAGCTTGCCGGTGACGCCTTCAAGGTTGACAACTTCGGCTGGGCACTGGTTGGGGCAATTGCCCTCTCCATCATTAGCAGCTTGGTTCGGAGCATTTTTGAACAAGCTGCTTAGTTTCCTTGCAGAACAAGCCGAGTTAGCCAGCAAGTTGCCCCTACCCCCACCGCTCAAGCCCGAGCTTTGGAGACAGCCTCCAGCAGGGTGGGATGGGATTGTTGCTTCTGGGGAGCAGCTTCAGCCTTCTTGGCCCGCTTGGCCGCCGCTGGTCGGCTGGCTTTTGCCTGGCCCTTGCCCTCTTTTTCCGCCAGCAGTTCCAGAGCCATCTCCAGGGTCACGGCTGCAGGGGAGAGATCTTTGGGCAGCGAGGCGTTGACTTTGCCGTGCTTGACGTAGAGCCCATAGGGGCCGTCGTGGAGAGTTACGGGCTTGCCATCCTCGGGGTGGGATCCCAGCTCGCCTAGGGGTTTGGCCGAGGCGCGACTGCGGCTCTTTTTGGGCTGGGCCAACAGCTCCAGGGCCCGCTCCAAGCTAATGGTCAGGACATTCTCATCGGGGGGCAGCGAGCGAAACTCCCCGTCGCAAGCCACGTAGGGGCCGAAGCGGCCAATACCGGCCTGCACCTTTTTCCCCGATTTGGGGTGTTCGCCCAACGTACGGGGTAGGCTCAGCAACCCCAGGGCAATCTCTGGAGTGACGTCCTCCGGCTTTAGCCCTTTGGGCAGGGAGACGCGCTTAGGCTTTTGGTTTTCCTCAGAAATTTCCCCCAACTGGACATAGGGTCCATAGGGGCCCTGCGGGATCACGTAGATTGGCTCTTGGGTCTCTGGGTGGAAGGCGATGGGCTTGGGGCCTTCCTGCTTGCGCCGGATAAGCTCCTCGATGTGTTCAAGGGTCAAGTCGGCAGGGGGAATATCCTCAGGTAGGTTGGCACGTACCTCTCCTGCTTCGGTTTCGACCACCACATAGGGTCCGTAGGGGCCAATACCAATCTTGGCGGGCAGGTTTTCTAGGTGAATGGAGCGAGCCAGGTTGGGGTCAATTTCTAGCTCCCGTGCCTTCACTTGCCCCTCAAGGCCCTGCTCACCCAGGAAGAAGTGGCGCAAATAGGGCAGCCACTCTGCCTGGCCGGAGGCGATGTCGTCCAGGGTTTGCTCCATCTCGGCAGTGAAGTGGACGTTGACGAGGTTGGGGAAGTATTTTTCCAGCAGCTCGGTAACGGCAAAGGCCGTGTAGGTGGGCACAAGGGCGCTTCCCATCAACCTCACGTAGCCCCGGCTCTGGATGGTACTCAGGATGGTGGCATAGGTGCTGGGCCGGCCAATGCCCTCCTTTTCCAACACCTTCACCAGGGAGGCTTCGGTGTAGCGGGGCGGAGGTTGGGTTTCATGAACCACCGGCTCCAGCCGCAGGCAGTCCACTTGCTCCCCTACCTGCAGTAGGGGCAGGTGCACCTCTTGATCTTCCAAAGCCGCCTCTGGGTCGTCGGATCCCTCTACGTAGGCGCGGAAGAAGCCGGGGAAGTCAATGCGCTTGCCGCTGGCCCGGAATACCGCCTCGTCGACCGTAATGAGCACAACCGTGTGGGTTTGCCGCGCCTCAGCCATTTGGCTAGCGACGGTACGCTTCCAGATGAGGTCGTAGAGGGCCAGCTCCTGCCCCGTGAGCGGGGTTTGGCTGGGCAGGCGAAACTCCGAGCCAGCAGGGCGAATGGCCTCGTGGGCTTCTTGGGCCCCTTTGGTTGTAGTGGTGTACTGCCGCGGCTCAGGGCTGAGGTACTCCCTGCCGTACATCGCCTCCACGCAGGCGCGGGCAGCACGGATGGCCTGCTCTGACAAATGCACCGAGTCGGTGCGCATGTAGGTGATGTAGCCCTCCTCGTAGAGCTTTTGGGCAATGCGCATCGTCTGCTGGGCTGACAGGCGCAGCTTGCGGTTGGCCTCTTGTTGCAGCGTGGAGGTGGTGAAGGGAGGGGCGGGCTTGCGGATGGAGGGGCGCTCTTCTACAGAGCTGACCACCCAGACTTTCCCCACTAAGCGCTCCCGCAGGGACTCCGCCTGGGCTTGATCCAAGAGCACTACCTCTCGCCCGGCTATCAGCTGCCCCGTGCTGGGATCGAAGTCGTGTCCACTGGCTAGCCGCTTGCCACCCAGGCTCACCAGCTCTGCCGGGAAAACCGTCGCCGAGCCAGCGCCCTTTGACTGCAGCTCTGCTCGGAGATCCCAGTAGAAGGCTTTCTTGAAGGCCCGCCGCTCCCGCTCCCGATCCACCAAGAGCTTAACCGCCACCGACTGCACCCGCCCGGCTGAGAGCTTGGGGCCAATCTTTTTCCACAGCAGCGGCGACAGAGTGTAGCCCACCAGGCGATCCAGGATGCGGCGGGTCTCTTGGGCCCGCACCAGCTGCTCGTTCACCTCGCGACAATTTTGCAGGGCCTCCTGAATGGCCTCGCGGGTGATTTCGTGGAACACCATGCGGCGGGTAGGCACCTTGGGCTGCAACACCTGTTGCAGGTGCCAACTGATGCTTTCTCCCTCCCGGTCTTCGTCGGTGGCCAGGATCAGCTCATCTGCTTTCTTGAGCGCCTCCTTCAGCTCCTTGACCACCTTTCTTTTGTCTTTGGGGATCACGTAGAGAGGCTCGAAGTTAGCGTGGACATTGACCCCTAGGCGGCTCCACTCTTGATCCTTCACCTCCTCGGGAATGTCGGCAGCCGACTCGGGCAGATCGCGCACATGTCCCATTGAGGCCTGCACCTCATAGTCGGCGGGCAAGAAGCTGCGGATGGTACGAGCTTTGGTAGGAGATTCAACAATGACCAGCTTGGGCATGATGAGGTCTAAAAAGACTGACTGCGGCTACCGCGCCCCCACTTTTGGCGGGCTAGGGCGTGCTGTAAGAGTTGCTCAAGAGTTAGGGACTCTTCTCTGGAGCGTAGCAAGTCTGTCTGCGCTTGACTAGGCAGCTTTCGCTAGGCCTCCTCCTGAGACTCCAGTTTCCAGATCTGGGGACACTCCTGACCATGCACCACTTTTCGATTCGCACTGCCGATATCTTCCGCTCCATGGCCTTCTACGAGAGGCTGGGCTTTAAGGTGGAAGAACGGTTCACTGCCGGGATCACTTTGGCCTGCTGGATGCGCGGTCCCTGGGGCCGCCTGGAGCTGATTCAGGTACCCCAGCCCCACCCTGCCCCCGATCCCTTTGGGGATCCCCACTATGTGGGCTACTACCACCCCTCTTTTGAGGTGGGCCCCGAATGGGGATCCCTGGCCACCTACCTAGAGCATTTACAAGCGCAAGGGCCCCTAACCGTGGTGTTGCCGCCTCAATGCCAGAAAATTGGGTCTCAAACCTACGAGGTGGCTTTCATTGCCGATCCCGATGGCCTGCCGATCGAGCTTATCCGTCGTCTGCAGGGATCCCTAGCGTCAAAAGCGGAGCCGGCTTAACCAAGGCTGCCGCCAGCTAAGGCCCAGGGCCCAAAGAGCGCAAGCAGGCTTCAGCGCCATAGAGGAGGTGTTGCCCAGCGCACCCTTGAAAGCATCCCCACCCTTGGGGGCTGGGGGGAACGTCAATTGGGTTTATCCTGGACGTAGGTTGTGTTGCCCTTGGAGAGGACAGAGCTTATGGAGATGGATCTCCGTCCCCTGCTCATTCTGGCTCCTGTTGTTTTAGCTGTAAGCTGGGCCGCTTACAACATCATCAAGGCTGCCATCAAGGGGGAAGCCAAGCTCTTTGGCGAGAGGGGTAACAACCCCTTTGGCAAGAGCAACAGCTAGGATCCGTTGGCAGCTCCTAGACTCCCTGTATGTCGGACGCAAATCCCCCAGAGGCAGGGCCGTCGCCTGCGCTGGCTGACCGGAAGTCAGCGGATGTCATTGTTGTCGGAGCAGGGGTGGCCGGCTTAACCTGCGCACGGCAACTGTTGCGGGCAGGGCTGCAGGTTCTGGTACTGGAGAAATCGGCAGGCCTTGGCGGGCGCATGGCCACTCGACGGGTTCAGCACGCTGGACAGACAGTGCCCGTAGATCACGGAGCGCAGTACCTGACTGCCAATTCCGATGGCTTCTATCGCTGGGTCAGGGAGCTCCTGGGCCTAGGACTGCTGAGGGAGTGGACTCGTTCCTTGCATCTGCTGGATCAGGAAGGGCTGCACCTAGAAAATGCCAACGACCAGAAGCCGCGCTATGTCTCTCCCCAGGGCATGACGGCGCTGGCTAAGCAGCTAGCTGCTCCCCTAGCGGTTTACACCCAAACTCGGGTAGTGGGCCTCGAGCCCCAGCCAACCAGTTGGCAAGTGCAAGCCGAAGATGGCCAGTGCTACGAGGCTGCGGCCCTGGTGATGGCCATCCCCGCTCCCCAGTTGCTGCCTTTGCTGCGAGGAAAGATTGCTCCTGGGGACAACCTGTTATCCCTTCTGGAATCCGCTGCCTACCAGCCTTGCGTTGCCGTGTTGGCTAGCTACGCCGAAGACACGCCGCTGCCCCCCTGGAAAGGGATCAAGGGTTTGGACGATCCCCTATTGGCTTGGGTGGCCCTAGACAGCAGCAAGCGGCCCCAGCCCCTGCCGCCGCTGGTGGTTTTGCACGGGGGAGCGGAGTGGTCGTCGCTGTATCTCGAGGCCGCGCCTGAGGAGCTGGAAAAGGCCGGTCGAGAGCTGCTGGCCCATGCTGCCCAGCGCTTGGGATCCTGGCTGGCCTCGCCGCAGTGGATCCAGGTTCACCGCTGGCGCTACGCTCTTCCTGGGGAGGCGATAGGTCTAGCCAGCCTTGGCACCTACGTTCCTACGGGTTCCGGCAAGAGACTCCCCCTGGTGTGCGCTGGCGATTGGTGCGCTGGAGGTCGCGTAGAAGGGGCCTGGCTCTCTGGCCAAGATGCTGCTAGAACCTTGCTGGAGATGTTGGGGAGGGGAGGGCGCTCCTAAGCAGTTAGACTAAACGGGGGCCGAAAATCCCAGCCGGGTCAAACTGCTGCTTCAGCCTCTGCATCAAGGTTGCTGTCGGGCCAAAGTTGGGGGCTAGGGCGGTCTTTAGAGCCGGCGGCGCCTCCAAGAGCACAAGAAACCCTCCCGCAGCCTGGAGATGGCGCTGCAGTTGCAGCAGGGATCCCTGGTCAGGCTGAGGGATCCAGGCTCGCCCCAATCCGCAGCCGCGGTGCAGTTGCACCTGGGCGCTAGGGAAAAGGGATTGGAACTGCTCCAGAGTTGCCAGGCTTTGGCTGGGCAAGCAGCCAAACTTGGCCAACACCATCCCCGAACGGGGCAAGGGCAGAGGCGGAGCCCCAGGCCTTACCTCTTGCCAGCTCAATCCCGCAGGAGCTAGCCGCTGCACCAGAGCCGTCTGTTGGGCAACTACCCGCTCCGAGCCGTGGAAGTGGATCCAGAGCTGGGATCCCTCCCCCCTTAGCCAGAGATCCACCCCCGCTGGGCTGACCGGCGCATTCAGCACCTGCCGAGCCAGGACCTCCAAGTCGGCCAGGGCTCCTGTGGCCAGCAAGGTTGCTTGGGCCGCCGGCAAAGGATAGAGCCGCAGGGTTACCTGCGTCAGGATCCCCAAACTGCCCAGGGATCCAGTAAACAACCTCGTCAGGTTGTAACCGGCTACGTTCTTAACCACCCGTCCCCCTGCTTTAGCCACCTCCCCGTCGGCCCGCACCCAGGTGATGCCCAGCACGAGGTCGCCAATGCTGCCGTAGCGCCAGCGCAGCGAGCCCGTATCGGCGGTGGCGATAATGCCGCCCACTGTGGCCCAGTCAGGGTAAAGGGGATCCACCGGCCACCATTGCCCTTGCTCGGCCAGGATCTGCTGCAGCTCCGCCAAGGTCATGCCGGCCTCTACTGTTACGGTCAGGTCGGCAGCCGCATGGTCAATGAGGCGGCGCAGCCCCCGGGTGGAGAGGATGAGATCCACTGTTTCCAGGCAAGGGGCCCATCCCCACTTGCTCCCCTGCCCCAGCGGCAGCACCTTCCGCCCCTGGCACTCCCTGAGGATTTGAGCCAGTTCCGCAACGGTCGAGGGAGTTTGGATGGGGATAGCAGTGGCTTGGCTGGAAAGAAAAGCCGCCAGCGCAGGAGAAAAAGCCATAGTTGCCCCAAGATTTTTTTCGTAGGCAGAGAGCTTAGAGGCTGGCCTCGGCAGGGCGAGACTCTTTCTCCCCAGAAGGGGAGGAGGCAAGCCTTTGCTGCTCCACCAGGCGGGCAAACTCCTGCTCGAAGGTCACTAGGGCGCGGTTGGTTTTGCCCCCTAGGTAGAGTCCTGCCTCCGTCTCCAGGGCCCAAACCTGGCTGTAGCTGAAATAGCTCATCACCACTCCCAGCATCAGCAGCCCAAAGCCAAGGTAGACAAGGGGGATCCCTGGATCCGATTTAATCTGCAGGCCGGTTGCACCGATAACCTCATCCAGGTGCAGGGTGAGGCGGTTGGGGAAGCGCTGCGGGGCAACTTCGTCGAGAGCTAGACTCATGCCCTGGCGCAGGGATCCTATCCACTGGCCCTCGGTGTCGTAGAGGAGAGCTGTCCCCTGCAGATCCGGCAGTAACAGCGTCAGGCCCTCGCTAAGATCCGGCCGAGTGGGGATAAAAGCGCCCCAGAGCTTGTTGCCCGCCTGGTTGGGCACCCGCACCACTGGGATCTGGAAGGGGGGGCTGTTGTTGAGGCGGATGCGGATGCTGTCGATGCTCCAGTCGGCCTGGTAGAGGGTCACGCCCTGGTAGGAGAGGGGATGGTTGACAGAGAGGGTCTGGCGTTTGACCTCCTGGCCCCCCTCCAGAATGGAGAGGTCAGAATAAAACTGCTTCACCCGCCCGTCGGGAGCATAGTCAATCCAGAAGCGGTTGACCCGAATCTGCCAGGTGGGCAGACGAGCCAGATCCCCCGCCCCGGTGATGTGTTCAATGGCGGCAACCCCGCCGCTGGGAATCAGCTCCTGGGCCGTGAAGCCGGCAAGGCTGCCCCAGATGGCCCCCAACAGGATGAGCAGCAGGCTGACGTGCACCAGGATGGGGCCGAACCGCCCAATCAACCCCTTGCGGGCGTAGAGGCAGGATCCCTCCTGAAACACAGCGTAGCCCCCTTGGCGCAGCCGCTGCGGCAATCCTTGCAGGGATTGCTTGGGCAGATAGGTCCAAAAGGGCAGCCGCTGGAAGGCAGGGGGGCGGGTGAGGTAGCTCCAGCGACGGGCCGCCTTGAGCATCGGCCATTGGCGCGTGAGAGAACAGGCAGCCAGGCTGCTGCCAAGTAGGATCAAAAGAGCCAGAAACCAAGGGGTGCGATAGACGTGATCCAGCCCCAGCTTGAGGATCAGCCGCCAGGTGAGAAAGCCAAACAGGGCCGGCTGCTCGGGGTAGTGGGCCTGATAGAAGGCCACCGTTTCCTCTTGCTCGATTACCGTGCCGATGGCACTGAAAACAGCAATTGCCAAGAGAAGGCCGATGGCTAGCCGCAAATCCGCCAGCAGCGGCAGCAGTTCATGGCGCAGATAGCGCCGCAGGGGGGAAAGCCACCGCGCCAGCGGGGCAGAATCCTTGGACATACAAGCTCCCCTAGGTCCAAGCCGAGAGGATGGTGACGGTGCCGAACCCCACCAGCACCAGGCCACTGGCATAGGTAAGCCAGCCCGACCAGCGCCGCAGGGCCAGCAGTTGCTTAATCGCGCCAGTAAACACCCCCGCCAACAGCAGCGGCAAGACCAGCCCTAGGGCGTAGGTCAGCAGTAGCCCACCTCCCACCCAGGGCTGCCCTGTGGTGGAGACCCAGCCTAGCAAGGCCACCAAAACTGGCGTACTGCAGGGAGAGGCTGCTAGACCAAAGGTGGATCCCAGCAACACCGACCGGCCTAGTCTGGGCCACTCGCCAGGGATCTCCAACCCGTTAAACCAACTGGGAAAGCGCAAGGGGACGACCTCCAGCAGGTTCAAGCCCATGAGGATGGCGAGCCCGCCCGCTACTAGGGATCCAAAGGGGGTGGTTTGTCCGTAAACCCGGCCTAGCAAGGCTGCTCCCAAGCCCAGCAGGCTGAGGGTCAAAGCCACACCAACGGCAAAGCCCAGGGATGGCACCCAGACCTGCCGGCGCACCTCTCCGGCCGCTGCGGGGGCGCTGGGAGTGTAGCCGCCGATGTAGCCGATGGTTACCGGCACCATGGAGAGCATACAGGGGGAAAGGCTGGTAACCAGACCTGCTAGACCCATCGCCAGCAGGCTCAGGGGAGAAAGGTGCTGCAATTGACCTTGAACCAGCTCCGCTGCCCACTGCTCCAGGTGGTAGAGGATATCCGCCATAGAAGAAGCCGTCGCGTCTAAACCTAGGCTAGCTCAAAGAACCTGGAGAACTTGGCGCTGACTGGCCAGCGCCCTCAGCGGCAGCTCTAGCCTGGAAAGCCTGGGGAGCTACTTGGGCTGTTGGCAGGCGGCAATGCTGCTGGCGATAACGGCCTCGGTTTCGGCCAGGCCTTTCCAGCCCAGAATCTGGGTTTCTTTCTTCTCCAAGCGCTTGTAGGTGGCAAAAAACTCGGCAATCTCGTCCAGGCGGTGCTGGGCAATATCTTCCAACTTGGTTACGGAAGCGTAGCGAGGATCCTTAGCCGGCACACACAGCAACTTCTCATCCGGCTCCCCCGCGTCGATCATCTGCAGCATGCCCAGCGGGCGCACCGCAATCACACACCCCGGGAAGGTCGGCTGATCCATGATCACCAGGCCATCCAAGGGATCCCCGTCCCCTGCCCGCGTGTTGGGCACAAAGCCGTAGTCGTAGGGGTACTGCACCGAGGAGTAGAGCACCCGGTCTAGGATCATCACGCCCATCTCTTTGTCAAACTCGTACTTGTTCTTACTGCCGCCAGGGATCTCGATCAAAAGGTTGAGCAGGCCTGGCTCTGGTTGGGCAGGGATCCGCGACAGGTCGATCACAACCAATACCCTCGGAAGACGTGACGAAGAAACAGCCAGAGGGTATTATACCCCCCGGCTCAAGATTTCAGCTAGCAAACTCCTCGGGCAAGATTCGAACTTGCGACCAATCGGTTAACAGCCGACCGCTCTACCGCTGAGCTACCGAGGATCGAGATATACCCCATCATAGGGAAAAAACCGCTGCAAGGCAACTCCTCAGTCGGGCACCGCTAGGGCAGCGGCGAGGCGCTCTTTCAGGGTAGCCACCACCGCTTCGATGGGAAGGTCTACGGCCTGACCGGTGGCCCGTTCCGCCAATTCCACTTTGCCCTGCTTGAGGCTGCGCCCCGTAGTCAGGCGATAGGGGATCCCGATGAGATCGGCATCTTTAAACTTGACGCCGGCTCGCTCATCTCGGTCGTCCCAGAGGGTCTCGATGCCAGCAGCGTCCAGCTCTTGCACCAATTTTTCTGCCACCTGCATCTGCTCCGGGTCAGCAGTGTTGGGCACTACCACCACCACGTGGTAGGGGGCAATGGCCACCGGCCAGATGATGCCGTTGGCGTCATGGGACTGTTCCACCGCCGCCTGGGCTAGTCGCGATACCCCAATGCCGTAGCAGCCCATCCACAGCGGCTGCTCAACGCCGTGCTCGTCGGCAAAGGTAGCCCGCAGCGGCAGCGAGAACTTGAGGCCCAACTGGAAGATATGGCCAACCTCAATGCCCCTTGCCCCCTGGAGCACCTGGTCAGGGTTGGATAGACAGCGATCTCCTGGTTGGGCTTTGCGCACGTCAACCACCTCCGGCAAGGGGTACTGCTCCCCCCAGTTGGCTCCCACCACGTGTCGCCCCACCTGGTTACTACCGGTTACAAAGTTCTTCAGCAGGGCTGCTGTCTGGTCAGCCAGGCGCAAAATCTTGGGGGCAAAGTGTTCCTGCGGGCCTAGACAGCTATCGGGCAGGTCAGGGGCAATGTAGCCCACGGGAACCGGATCCCCTTGCCAGCTTTTTTGGATCTCAGCATCCGCCAAAGTGAGTTTGAGCAGCTTCTTGGCTTGGTAGCGCTCCGCCAGACGGTTGAGGTGGTTGGCCAACTTCACTTCATTGACCTCTTGATCCCCGCGGATGCTTAGTAAAACCACCACCCGCAGGCCGTTGTCGTAAAGGGCCTGGTAGAGCACATTCTTGACGATCAAAGTGGGGGAGATCTTCAAGAAAGCCGCCAGCTTCTCGATGGTTTCCGTTCCCGGCGTATCCAGAACCTGGAAGGCTGTGTAGGGAGACTCGGCTGCCGGCGGCGGAAGGGAGACGGCTTTCTCCACATTGGCAGCATAGGAGCCATCGGGGGTGTAGAGGATCTCGTCTTCCCCGGCAGAAGCCAGCACCATGAACTCCTGGGACATTGCCGAGGGCCCGCCAATGGCGCCCGCATCGGCCTCCACCACGCGAAACTGTAGCCCGCAGCGACGCAGGATGCGGCTGTAGGCGCGGTACATATCCTGGTAGGTCTGGCGCAGGCTCTCTTCAGTGGCGTGGAAGGAGTAGGCGTCTTTCATGAGGAATTCCCGGCCCCGCAGCAAGCCAAAGCGAGGTCGGATCTCGTCGCGGAACTTGGTCTGGATTTGATAGAGGATTTGCGGCAACTGGCGATAAGAGCGGATGAGATCCCGGGCCAGCAGGGTAATCACCTCTTCGTGGGTGGGGCCCAGGGCCAGCTCGCGCCCCTGGCGGTCTTCGAGGGCAAACATGATCCCTTCTGCCTGGGTATACACCTCCCAGCGGCCCGACTCCCGCCAGATCTCCGCTGGCTGCAACTGGGGCAAGAGACACTCCTGGGCCCCAATGGCGTTCATCTCTTCCCGAATGATGTTCGAGATCTTCTGCAGCACCCGCCAGAGCAGGGGCAGATAGGTGTAGATCCCGGAGGAGAGCCGCCGGATAAAGCCGCCTCGCAGCAGCAGCTTGTGGCTGGCCAGCTCTGCTTCGGCAGGATCCTCCCGCAGGGTTACAAACAACATCTGACTCAATCGCTGGCTCCGCTGCATTCCTCCCTTCCCCTTGACAACTGCCTCCACTGTTCTCGAGCAAATCCTCCCGCTGGGAGGGGAGGCCGCCCAAATGACTAGGCAGGCGCTAGGGTCCGCCGCTTGGTAACCATCTGGTAGACCTCGATAATGTCCCCTTCTTGCCAGGCGTCGAACTTCTCGATGGCGATCCCACACTCGAAGCCGGCAGTTACCTCCCGCACGTCGTCCTTGAAGCGTCTGAGAGAGTCGAGGCGCCCCTCGTAGACTACCTCTCCTTTGCGGCGAACCCGCACCAAGGCGTTGCGCTGCACTTTGCCGGAGAGCACGTAGCTGCCGGCAACGGTGCCGCGGCTGATGGGGATGACTTTGCGCACTTCCGCCTGGCCCAGCGGCTCTTCTACCTCCTCTGGCTCCAGCAGGCCTTCCATGGCTGCCCGCAGGTCGTCCAGCAGGTTGTAGATGATGTCGTATTCGCGCACATCGACCCCCTTCTCGTCGGCAGCCCGCCGCGCGCCAGGGGCAAAGGTGGTGTTAAAGCCCAAGATAATGGCGTCGCTGGCTGCTGCCAGATCCACGTCAGTCTCGGTGATCTCCCCAGGAGCTGCCAGAAGAACCCGCAGGCGCACCTCCTCTTGCGGCAGATCCTGCAGTGCCGTCTGGATGGCCTCGGCGGATCCCTGGACATCTGTTTTGAGGATCAGGTTCAACTCTTTGAGCTGGCCTTCCTGAGCTTGAGCTGAAATGCTAGCCAGGCTGACGCGGCGAGAGAGCGACGCCTGTTGCAAGCGGCTCTGCCGCAGCGCCTCCGCCCGCTCCTCAGCAATGCGGCGTGCCTCTTTCTCATCGCTGTAGACCTGAAACTCATCCCCTGCCGCCGGCACCTCCTCCAAGCCCAGCAGTTGTACCGCTGAAGAGGGCCCGGCCTCCTGTAGCCGTTGGCCACGGTCGTCCATCATTGCCTTGACGCGGCCAAACACTGCGCCCGCCACCAGCGTATCCCCCACCCGCAGGGTGCCGTTTTGCACCAATAGAGTGGCCACTGGCCCCCGCGCTTTGTCCAGGTGGGCCTCGATAACAGTGCCGCGAGCGGGACGATTGGGGTTGGCCTGCAGCTCCGCCACATCCGCTACCAACAGGATCATCTCTAGCAAGGCGTCTAGGTTGCGGCGGGTGAGAGCGCTGACCTGCACCATGGGCGTGTCGCCACCCCACTCCTCCGGCACCAGCCCATGCTCTGCCAGCTGCTGCTTGACGCGCTCCGGCTGGCTGCCGGGCTTGTCAATCTTGTTGATGGCCACAATGATGGGCACCTGGGCTGCCCGCGCATGGCTGATGGCCTCCAGCGTCTGCGGCTGCACCCCATCGTCGGCAGCCACCACCAGGACAGCGATGTCAGTAACGCTGGCGCCGCGGGCGCGCATGGCCGTGAAGGCCTGGTGGCCAGGAGTATCCAGAAAAACAATGCGCCGCTTCTGGCCCTCAAAGTCTACGTCCACGTGGTAGGCGCCAATGCGCTGGGTGATCCCACCGGCTTCTTGCTGGGCCACGTTAGTGTGGCGGATGGCATCGAGCAAAGTGGTTTTGCCGTGATCCACGTGACCCATGATGGTGACCACCGGCGGACGGGGCACCAGATGGTCAATGTCCTCCAACTCAAGCATCTCGCTTTTCCTAGCTTTGGGCTCCGTCTCCGGCCGGCGGATCTCATAGCCCAACTCTTTGGCCACCGTCTCAGCCAGCAACTCGTCTAAAACCTGGTTGATGGTTACCTTCACCCCCTTAAAGAAGAGGGTTTTGATGATCTCAGTTTCCGACACCCGCAGGCGCTGGGCTAGTTCCTGCACACTGAGGCTGCCCTCAAGAACCAGAACCTTCTCTTGCGGCGGCAATTCCGCCGTCTCCTCAGGGGGGCTAGTTTTAGTGGATAGCTGCGGGGAGCGCTCAGCAGCTGGCCGAGGGCGCGGGGTTGAAACAGCCGCTGTCGGCGGACGCTGGGCAGGGGGCTTGGCAGTGGGACGGGGCAAGGGCTGGATGGCGTTTAGCTGCGCTTGCTTGACGGTGGAGATCGCCGTCAGAGAATCCAAATCCAAGCCATCTCCATCTCCTTCCTCGCGTCTGCGTTTGCGCTTGCGCTCGGCCTGGCTGCGGCTGGATCGCCGTTCGAGGGCTTTTAGCTCCTCGTCCTCCTCTTCTTCCACCGTCTTGCGCTTGACCTTGGGCGTGGCAGGCCGCCCAGGAGCCTCGACCAGCACGGGAGTGGAGATCCCTTCTGGCAAGGGGGGAGAGGATGCTGACTCGGCGGGAACCGTTTTAGCCGTAGGACGGGTGGGGGGCCCCACCAACTCCAGCCGCCGCTGGGGACGGGGAGCCTCCTCCACTTTGCTGGGGCTGTCTTCCTTTTTGAGAGCTGCCGGCTGGGGCTCACGAGGACTGGCAGGGCGAACAGGTGGGCCCACGAGCTGGGGACGCGGTCGCTGGGCAGTTGGGGGAGGAGAAGCCTTCGCTTCTGCAGGACCAGGAGCAGGGCTGGGCTCGGAAGCCGCTTGAGGCGACTCAGGCCGTCGTGGAGGGGGGAGCACCGTTGGGCGCTTGGCCGCCGGAGCAGGGCCGGCCTGGGGGCTAGCTGCTTTGGCTACAGCCGGCTCAGGTCGAGCTGGAGGGGGCGTCGGCTGTGGCCTTGTCTCACCCACGCGAGCAACTGGTGGCTGCGGCGGGCTGACTGCAGGAGCCTCTTTTGGCGGAGGGATACGTTCAGGTCGCTGCAGCAGCGTTTTGGGAGGACTGGCTTCACTAGGGGGGGCTGGCTGCTGAGCAGGAGCAGGCCGGCGAATGCCAACAATAGCCTGAGGGCGCTCGCTCGCCTTGGCTTCCGCCGCCGGCTCAGCTGGCGAGCTTCCTTGCGGCTTGCTCCGCGGGCGAGGCGGTTTCACAATAGGGGACTTGCCCAGCTTGCTACGCACCAACTCAGCTTGCTCTAGGGAAATGGTGCTGCTGTGGCTCTTGAAAGGGATCCCCAACTGCTCACAAACCTCCAGCACCTCGCGATTGTCACGCCCCAGTTCGCGGGCAAGGTCGTACAGTCGAACTTTGTCGGTCATTCCTCTGCTTGCCTCTGCTCCTCTCTCCTTGTCAGTTTTACAGGAGTTGAATCAACCTCAATTAACGGATTGAGACTAAACCTGCTGCAGCATAATTCCAGGGGGAATCTAAGTCCAAAAGGGCCGGGGGGCATAGGCAACTAGGGCAGGAAGCAACACCGACAGTGCCTTTTTAGGATAGCCCTTCTACAGTTCCCAGAAGTTGGCCACGGCCGACCTCCCCCAGCCCCATTCTGACAGCTAAGAGGGGCTACCGTGTAGCTGGAACGGAGTGAACCCGGTACCT
This sequence comes from Synechococcus sp. R65.1, assembly GCF_047461755.1. Taxonomy (NCBI): domain Bacteria; kingdom Bacillati; phylum Cyanobacteriota; class Cyanophyceae; order Synechococcales; family Synechococcaceae; genus Synechococcus; species Synechococcus sp. R65.1. The sequence goes on from NZ_JANSHU010000007.1 coordinate 56,616, forward strand.
TGACCGATTCAGGGCTACTGAGGTTGCTCTGAGACTCGCCCCTCTGGGACTGATGTCTCCTGGAGGCTTTCTGCCTCAGAACTGCGCAGCAATTCCTGCTCCAGCAGTTGCCACAGCGAGTCGGGCACCGGCGCCTTGAGGGCTCTACTCATCTGGTGCCTCCGCCGGGCTGCCTGCAAGCATTCTAGCCGGCGACATAGGTAGGCAGAACGACCCATGCCTCTGCCCAAAAGCACCTGGTGAGTGTCGTATTGCCTAACCAGCCGCCACAACTGGGAGCGGGGAAACAATTGGCGGCAGCCTACACAGCGCCGTAGAGGATCTGCGCCTGCCAAAGGATTTGCCTTGAGGAGCCTACTGGGCCTAGTCTACTTCAACTGGGGCAGCCGTGACTGCAGAAACTCGAAGAAACGCTCCACCAAGTAGGGATCCCGCCAGCCCTTGGCCGTTTCTTCCCGCAGGATGTCCATGGCCTCTTGAACGGTGAAGGCGCGCTTGTAGGGTCGCTCCGAGGTGAGGGCGTCGTAGATATCGACAATCTGGAAGATGCGGGCCACCAGCGGGATCCCTTCTCCCCTGAGGCCATCGGGATAGCCGCTGCCATCCCAACGCTCGTGGTGGTGGCGGATGAGGGGCAGCACATCTCTCAGGGTGCGCAGCGGGCGGCAGATCTCCTCTCCAATCAAGACATGGGATTTCATCACCTCCCACTCTTCCGGCGTATGCTTGCCCGTTTTGCCCAAAATCGCATCAGGTATACCCACTTTGCCGATATCGTGCAGGTAGCCTCCCCAGGTCAGCACCTTGATTAGAGGACGGGGTAGCTGGAGAAACTCGCCAAAGCTTTTGGCCAGTTGTGCCAGGCGCTCACAGTGATCCCCAGTGATGGGATCCCGGCTTTCCACAATGCGGGCAATGGCAAATAAAGCCTGGGCGGCATGATCCAAGTCTTCGTTCAAATGCTTCTGGTGAACGAGGGAACGCACCCGCGCCAGCAATTCCGCCTCGTCAAAGGGCTTGCCGAGAAAATCATCGGCCCCCGCCTCAATGCCCCGCAGGCGATTTTTGCGGTCGCTAGCGGCTGTCATCAGCACCACCGGGATCAAGCGCGTCTCCCCATTGGCCTTGATGCGCCGACAGACCTCAAATCCGTCGAGCCCCGGCATCCTTACATCCAACAAAATCAGATCCGGCTGCAGGGTTTGCACCATTTGCAGGGCCTGCTGGCCGTTTTCCGCCTCGCTGACCTGGTAGCTACTGCTCTCCAGCAATTTCCTCAGCAACAGGCGGCTGTCGCGCTGATTGCCCACGATGAGGAGGTGACCAGCTCCCCCTTTCTCCGTTGGAGGGGTTACCTCAGGGATCCCAACCCCCCCAAGCCTCTCAGCTTCAGCCGAGTGCATTTTGGCAAAGACTGTCCTTCGCTCACTGCTTCCACGGTAATCTCACCTTCTACTTGCAGGCATCCGCCTTTCCACTGGGTTTGCCAAGGCTTTAAGTAACTGCCAATGCTTGAAAAAGCACTGGCAAACCCTAAGACTTCTCCTGAAGCAAGGGATCCCATTCCTCGGCCACAATAGGGATAATGAAGGTAGTCTTGGCTACGTTTTTGGCACCCGTTTTGCTAGCTTCTTGGCAACTTTACTATGTCGTCTTTTTCCTCTGAGTCTCTGCGGGAGCAGGTGCGCCGCATTGATGACCAGCTTTCCCGCCGGCCCCTGGAGCTAGACCCGGCAGGCTACTTTGTCATCTATGTGGATCGACAGCAGCAGCTCATTTGCGCCAAGTACTACAGCACCGTGATCAACGAGCGGGGGCTGGCCACTGACCCGGAGACTGGAGCGGTGATCCCAGCGCGAGGGCCAGTCAATCGCCCGCCGCAGCGGGTGTACGTTGGGCGGACGGCCAAAGAGTTGTGTGTCCAGATCTTTGAAAAGGAAAGCGAGAAGGTAGTCTCCCAGCTTAGCCACGCTGCCTACCTGGGGCGGGAGTTCCAGAAGGCAGAGGCGGCCCTCATCTCCGGCGAAGAGTACGTGCAGGACTAGGGGCAAGCTCGCCGCAGGGGAGCAGCTTGTGGCAAAATCGAGCCAGCTTGCTGTGACCAAGGTCACAGCGGGGCAAGCTGGGCTATGGAAGACAAGGTTAAGCCGGGAACCCTTCTGCGGGGACGCTACGAAATCCTTGGCCTTTTGGGGCAGGGGGGCTTTGGGGTTACCTACAAAGCGGTGGATCGCGACACTTTCAATACTCCCTGCGTGGTCAAGCGCCTGCGCCCCCTCTCCACCGATCCCTACACCCTGGCCACAGCCCGCAAGCTGTTCGAGCGGGAAGCCAAGGTTCTCAACCGGCTCAACAACTACGACCGGGTGCCCCGCCTCTTGGCCCACTTCGAGCAGGATCAGGAGTTCTACTTGGTCGAGGAGTTCATTGCTGGGCACGATCTCGGCCAAGAGCTGGTGGCTGGCCAGCCTCTAAGCAAGGCGGAGGTCGTCAAACTGCTGTGGGAGATTCTGGAGATCCTCCACTACGTCCATGCCCGTCAAATCGTGCATCGGGACATCAAGCCAGCCAACCTGATGCGCCGCGACGCCGATGGCAAGCTGGTGTTGATTGACTTTGGGGCGGTGAAGGAGGTGGGACGGCTAGGCAGCCCTGCCCCTGGCCAAACCCAGTTGGCGACGGTGATTGGCTCAGTGGGCTACATGGCCCCGGAACAGCTCAGCGGCAAGCCCCAGCCCTGCAGCGATATCTATTCGGTTGGGGTGCTGGCCATTCAGGCGCTCACCGGCCGTCCCCCCACCAAGATCCCAGACGATCCGTGTACTGGCCAGCTCCTCTGGCGGGATCT
>NZ_JANSHU010000007.1:59563-93089 GCF_047461755.1 Synechococcus sp. R65.1
CAGCTCTTGGCGATGCGCTTGGTAACCCGCGGCCAGGAAAAAGCTCGCCAAGGGGATCTGCAGGGGGCGATTGCCGACTACACGTTGGCCATCCAACTGGATCCCCAGAATGGCCGCGCCTATAGCCAGCGGGGCAGTGCCCGCTACAAAAGTGGCGACTGGGCAGGAGCTGTGGAGGACTTCACCCAGGCCATTCAACTGACAGGGGATGCCCGTGCCTATGTCAACCGCGGCATCGCCCGCTACCGGCTGGGGGACTATGAGGGGGCAGTTGCCGATTACACCCACGCCCTCCACCTCAACCCCAGCTGGGCCGTGGCCTACTACAACCGCGGCAACGCCTACCGCCAGCTCGAGCAAAACCAAAAGGCCATCGAGGACTATTCCCGCGCCCTTGAGCTCAACCCCGAGGAAGTACGGGCTTATTTCAACCGCGGCGTAGTGCGCGGCCATCTGGGAGATGCGCAAGGGGCTGTGGCCGATTTTTCCGAGGTCATCCAACGAGATCCCCAGGATGTGGAAGCCTATTTCAACCGGGGCGTGGCGCGGGCGCAGTTGCTGGACTTTCAGGGAGCGATTGAAGACTACACCCAGGCGCTGCAGCGGGATCCCGCCCACTCTAAGGCCTACTACCACCGCGGCCTAGCCCGCCAAGCTTTGGGGGATCCCCAGGGGGCCATCGAGGATTTTTCCCAAGCCATTGCGCTGCAGCCTGCTGGGGCCTCTGAGGCAGGGGTGGCAGCGCAGGCGGAGCTCTATCTGCAGCGGGCTATAGCCTACCTGGGCAGCAACGCCCTGGAGGCAGCGCTGGCTGACTGCGAACAGGCGCTCCGCCTTAACCCGGAGCTGGCGCCGGCCTATTTCTACCGAGGGCTGGCCCGCCAGGAGTTGAGAGATCCGGCAGCCGCCTTAGCCGACTTCAACCGCGCCCTGGAGTTGGATCCCCAGCTGACCAAGGTCTACCTCAACCGTGGGATTGCTCATCTGGATCTGGGCCGGCTGGAAGCGGCTCTTGCCGACTTGAACCAGGCCATTGCTTTGGATCCCAGCGATGCCAGGGCCTACAGCAGCCGCGGGCAGGTCCACAGGCTTTTGGGGGATCCCTTGGCGGCCCTGCAGGACTACACGGCTGCCCTAGAGCGGGATCCGAACAACCTGCAGCTCTATTTCCACCGTGGCCAGGCCCATTTCGACCGAGAAGATTGGCCGGCAGCTTGTGCGGATTTCTCCCAGGTGCTGCAGGCGGCAACCCAAGCGGGGCCAGAGCTGCTAGCCAGTGCCCATCTGCGCCGGGGCATGGCGCGGCAACGGCTGGGGGACTGGCAAGGGGCCCTGGCGGATTTCACCGCCCTAATCCAAAAGCAGCCGCAGGCGTCTCAGGGATTTGCCCTGCGGGCGGCGGTACATCTGGCTTTGGGCAACCAAGAGGCGGCGCTAGCCGATCTCGACCAGGCTTTGAGCTGCAACCGCGACTGGGGGCTAGCTGATGCCGCCCTGGCCTACTGTCAGCGGGGGGATCTGCACCGCCAGGCCAACCGGCCGGAGCAGGCCATTGCCGACTACACCCAGGCGCTGCTCCTGAACCCCCAGGAGCGCCAGGCTCTCTTCTGGCGGGCCCTACTGTGGGATCAAAGGGGGGAGACGGACAAAGCGCTGGCCGACTACACGCAACTACTGCAACTGGAGCTAGAGCCCCAGGCGCGACTCTTGGCCTTGAACAACCGCGGCTGGGCCCATGCCCAACAGGGAGATTTCGCAGCGGCTCTCCAGGATTACACCCAAGCCCTCGCTCTGGATCCCGCCCACTGCAAGCTTTACCTCAATCGCGCCCTGGCCCGTCTTGCCCTCGGCGATTGGCAGGGAGCTTGCCAGGACTTCCAAACGGCTCTCCAGCTGCAGGACTACGATGGACGGCTTCTGGAAGCAGTGGCAGGGATCCCTCCACTCCCCCCTGCAGGACAACTCTGATGTGCCCACGCCGCTCCTCAAAGTCGCTGATCAAGAGCCGCACCTCAATCTGCCATTCTCCCCCTAATGTTAGGGGCACATTCTCAACCGCGAACTGGCCGGGCTTCTTCGGCAGCAGTTGTCGGCGCAGAGGTGGGATCCCACGTTCGGGCAGGGAAAAGGCCAAGTTCAGCTCCTGGGCTGGGATCTTTTTAACCTCCACTTGAACCCGGTTGTTACCAGGGCGACAGGGCAGGATCCGCAGGGAGAGGCTGCCTTCTGGCCAGCTCAATTCCTCTTGGCAGGACGGCTCTGCAGGGGAGCTCCTCTCCTGTCCAGGCGGAGCTTGAGCTACCAAAAAACTGGTCAGGGCCAGCACCAGGATCAGTCCCACCAGCTCCAGGCGGACGATCTGGCGCAGCAACCGGCCCACCGCCTGCCCACCCTGCCGTAATGCTGGCACCAGCCGAAACTTGTTGTGGGCGCCCAGCCCCACCATCATTAGCACTATCAGCAGCTTGGTCCAAAGGTATCGCCCATAGGGATGATCCCAGTCCCAGCCGCCGTGAATCCCGGCCATTCCCATCCCCGCTAGGATAAGCCCCGGCACTGCCCAGGTGGCTACGTCAGAAAACCGCTGGATAATGCCTACAGACGGGTAGGGAGGAGCCTCCCTGCTCAGCAGGCGCTCCAACCCCCATAGCCCCCCTAGCCAAAAAGCCGAGCCGGCTAGATGTAGCCCCAGCAGCGCCATCGTTCCTGCCGGATACTCGCTCGTGAGGGCATGGCCAATGGGGAGAAACGATCCAATGACCAACACCGAGCCCACGCTGCTGGCCCAGGCGGCACCTCCCTCGCAGGCCCAGATCAGAACTCCTAGCCCCACTAGCCGCAGTGCCGTACCCCAGCCGTAGGGAGAAAGCATCACACTCAGCAGCTTTTGCCCATTGAGGTGGGGGTAAAGCTGGGCCAAGTGCAAACCGAAGGCCACCAGAGTCAAACTCAGGGTCAGCCAAGCTGCCACGAAAGCCCAGGCCTTAAAGGACTCCGTCCCGCTGGCGCGAACAGAGAGCTCTATTCCATTTGCCCCCAAAACGCTCGAACGCCCCTGCAACAGCCGCCACCAGCCCGACACCCCCACCACAAAGAGGCTGCCTAGGTAGATCCCCCAGCGCACACCCACTAGCGGCCAATATAGGGGATCCCTTCTTCGGAGGTGGGCCGCCCTCACCGCTTGAACCAGCTCTGGATCTGCAGTCCCCACCTGGAAGACAAACGAGCCACTCACCGGATGGGAATCAGCGGAAATGGCCCGCCAACTGACAAGGTAAACCCCCGCTGGGATTCCCTGGGGCAAATCCCCCTGAAGCGCCTCGCCCCTGCTCACCAGGTTTTCCAGGGGCAATACCTGTCCATTTCCGTCCAAAACCTGGAGCTGCGTAAGCTGCACCGGCTCATTGAAAACCAGCCGCACTTGCGTCGGCGCTTCCTGGAGCACCGCTCCATCTTCCGGGAAAGTGGAGAGCAAGCTGGCATGGGCGAAAGCGGGCGGGATCCCAGCCGTCCACAGCGAGAGGCCGAGGATCCCAGCCCAAATCCCAGCAAAGACCCTTCTAGGGCGAGACATCCTGCCCAGCAGGCTGCCTAGCGGGTGCCGTGACCATGACCCTGTCCACCACCTCCACCCGTCAGCTTCAGCAGCGGGGCCGGCTCCGGCAAGCTCTTAGGATCCTCGCCCGGCTGCGCCACCTGGATCCAGCGGTGCATGCCTTTTTCGCACTCCTGGATCACCGGGATGGGGATGACCTCGCCGGGCCGATTCGGCAGCTTGGCGCTGATGCTGAACTCATCCATGAGGCCATCGGGCAGCGAGCCGCCACTCCAGATCACTTCGGCAACCGTTTCGGTGATCATCTTCCCGTGGGCCTCGTATGGGGTCTTCAGCGGCCTTTTGACCGTCTCGATTTTCACAGAGGGTGCGCCATCGGCTTCACGGAAACAAATCCCTCTGGGATCTGCACCCGCAAGCGCTTGGTTGGGGAGCCATCACATCCATGGGGTACGCGAAAGGTGAGCTTGGTGTAGCTGCCTGCCGGGGCTTCTTGGGGATGGACGGTAACATGAGCCCAGGCAGAAGAAAGAGGCAGAAAGCTCATACCCAAAGCCAGCAGAGATTTTCTGGCTAGAGCTAAGTAACTTTGCAGACCCATTTCCAATCTCCTTTTTTTCCAATTTCTTTAGTTTTCCAATTTCTTCAGGGATGGCGATGGGATCCGTGGGATTCCATCAGGCTCATGCTGTGCTGGCCCCAACTGGAGAGACCCATGGACACCAGGCCGGCGCTGGCCAAGCCCATGGACACCAGCCCAAAGGAGAGAGCGCCCATGGCTACTAGGCCAATGGAGAGGATGCCGTGGGTGACCACACCGATGGCTACCACCCCATGGGCAGAAATGCCCACCGCCACTAGCCCATGGGCCCCTATGCCCACTGAGAGAAGCGGGCGGCGGGATCCCTGTACTTGACGGCCCTGCTCCTGCAGCGCCTGAGGTGCCACGGCCACTTCGTCCTGGGCCATTAGCCCTTACTCCAGTTGTGCTCAGCGCGATCCAAGACGTAGGCGGCCACCGCCTCGATCTCTTCTGGCTTGAGGAGCTTGCCAAAAGCAGGCATGGCCCCTTTGCCGTTGCGCACCTGGGCTTGGATTAGCTCTAGCGTATCCACGTGGTACTCGTGCAGGGCAGCCAGGGAGAGATTTTTAGCCGGCACTATCGAGTTGCGCCCGTTCAAGTGGCAGCCCACACACTTGGCCTGAAAGACCTTGGCTCCTAAAGCTAAATCCGGTTCCGCAGAAGCCACTTGCGGGCTCCAAAAGACAGCGGCACCGACAAGCAAAAGCAGCAAGAAGAGTTTGACGATCCGCATTTTCCTCTCAACAATTTGCAAAAGACTGTTCATGGAAAAATCCAGCTTTTGAAGCTAGACCATTATCTCTAGCGGGTCAGGCCACGTCAAAAGACAGCCTGTCGAGTCCCCCTGGCTACCATGGGGTGGAGGATCCCTAGGGCCATGAGCAGTCTGCCGCCGGAGTTCATCCAGTTAGTGCGCCAGAAGGCCGACATCGTTGAGGTGGTGGCCGAAAAAGTGGTGCTGCGCAAGCGGGGGCAAAACTTTGTCGGCCTCTGCCCTTTCCATGACGACCACAAGCCCAGCTTTCACGTCAGCCCCAGCAAGCAGATCTACAAGTGCTTCGCCTGTGGCGCCGGGGGAGATGTCATCCGCTTTGTTATGGAGACCGAGCGCCTTTCCTTTGCCGAAGCCGTGCGCTGGCTAGCCCGCCGCTACCATGTGCCTGAGCCCAAGGGATCCTTCTCCCCGGACTACGAACGCCAGGTCTTGCGTCAGGAAAAGCTGCTGGAGGTCTTGGCCATGGCCGCCGACTTCTACCGGCACGCCCTCCACTCCCCGGTGGGATCGGCGGCTCGGGAGTATCTGCATAGCCGCCGCTTGAGCGAAGAGACCTGTCAACAGTTTCAAATCGGCTTTGCTCCCTCCGGATGGCAGTCGCTCTACGAGTACCTGGTTAACCAGAAGCGCCAGCCGGTCAAGCTTCTAGAAGAAGCCGGCCTGCTGGTGCCGCGCCAGGGAGGAGGCCACTACGACCGCTTCCGCAACCGCATCATGCTGCCCATTTTTGACCTGCAGGGGCGGGTCATCGGCTTTGCCGGCAGGGCTCTAGGAGAGGAGCAGCCCAAGTACCTCAACTCCCCAGAAACGGAGCTTTTCAACAAGAGCCAGGTGGTCTATGGCCTCAACTTTGCCCGCGAGGCCATCGCCAAAGCCGACCAAGTTTTAGTGGTGGAAGGGTACTTTGATGTGATCGCCCTGCACCAAGCCGGCATTGCCTATGCGGTAGCCGCCATGGGCACGGCCCTGACGCCGCACCAGGTCAAGGCTCTGCTGCGCTACACGCCGTCCAAGCGGGTCATCCTCAACTTCGACGCCGACCGCGCTGGGTTGAATGCCGCCCTGCGGGCTGTTCAAGCCGTTGAGGAGCAGGCGCGGCGGGGGGAAATCGAGCTGCGCATCCTCACCCTTCCTGCTGGGAAGGATGCCGACGAATTCCTGCGGCAGCACCCGGCTTCCCAACTAGAGGCCTTGCTGGCTCAGGCTCCCCTATGGCTGGACTGGCGGATTGAACAGGTGCTGGCCGGTCGGGATCTCAGCCAGGCCGCCGATTTCCAACAGGCCTATCAAGCGCTGGTGCAACTGCTGGCCGGTCTAGGTGGACAGTGGCGCTCCTTGTATATCCACAAAGTGTCGGAATTGCTCAGCCGGGGCAACGCTCGCCTCAGCCGCAATCTGGAAGAGGATCTGCGACGTGCCGTGCGCCAGTACCGCTGGTCAAAACCCCAACAACCTGCTGCCGACCGGGGATCCAAACTCTTGCAGTCCGAGTCCCATCTTCTGCAGATCTACTTGCATTTTGCCGAGTACCGCCGCGAGATCCGCCAAACCTTGATGGAGCGGGAGCTGCAATTCAGTTTCCGTCCTCACCGGGAGCTGTGGCAGCGGATCTTGGAGCTGGTCTCGGCTCAGCCGGAACTGGAAGACGAGGAGGAGGGTCTTTTGACCGCCCTGCGCACTCTCTGCGCCCGGGACGACGCCCTCAACGAGCGCCTCAGCCACCTGCTCTGGCAGGACGAAACTACCCGCGTGGCCCTGATGCGTCCGCGCCTGGTGGTGCGGGCTGCTCTAGCCAACATGGAGCTGGAAATTCGTCAGAAGCGCTACCGCTACTGGACGCAGCTCTGGGAGCAGGCCTTTTCCGAAGGCAACACCACTCTAGCTGCCGAATACCAGGCCAGCATTCACCAGGAATATCAGGCTATCTTGGCCTTGCAGCGCCAGGTGCAGCTTAACCTGGAAGATTTGCTGGAGACAGCGCTAGCGGAGGAGTGGACTTAAGCAGTTCCGGGTCCGCTCTCCCTCAAGAGAAGGGGCAGGGGGGGAGGGCGCAGTGAAGCGCGCCGGCGAGAGACTGGGGAGCCACTCATCCGCCTGGCCATACGCCTGCTGGGCAAAGCGGCGGGCTAAGGCCGGCAGGATGGCCAAAGGGCTGCTGAAGCCGGAAAAGAGTTGTAGCCCTTCCCAGCCGGGCAGGGATCCCACCAAAGGATAGTGATCGCCGCTGAAGGCCACCAAGCAGTGACACCAGCGCCCGGGCAAGTGGGCCACTTGGGGTAGGTAGCGCCCCACCTGGGCCCGGATTTGCGCTTCGCCGCTAGTGGCATCCAGCTGGGCTTGAGGATCCGTCAGCACCCGACTGATCTGGCCCAGGCGAATGCTGCCGTCCAGAAACTGCAGGATCCCGACATCCAGGATGGGTGGGCAGAGCTCCTGCCCTGGCTTGTCCCAGAGGGAATCCCGGTCGGGGTGAGCCGCCTGCCGCTCCAGCTCCAGGCGCTGCACCGGCGCGCTCATGACAATGGTTCTCAGCCGCACTGCCGCAGGCTCTAGATCGAGGGATTCGGCGTGGGTGAAGTAGATAGGGGCATAGATGCCAGCTTGACGCAACAAAGCCCGTGTCCAGCCGCCGGCGCACACCACCACCTGGGCTGCCCCGTGGAAGTCGGCGGGTGTCTCTACGCCGGTGACCCGCTGCCCTTGCCGCCGCAAGCCAGTTACGCTTTGGAAAAGCAGGGATCCCCCCAGGCGTTGGAAAGCCCTCCGAAAAGCCAGGGTCGTTAGCCAGGGGTGGATGTGGCCGTGCCGGGCCCAGAGCACGCCCTCCAGGGCCGCCGGCTGCAAAAGGGGCTCCAGCTCACAGGCCGTCTCCACCGGAATCCGCTGGGGTGGGATGCGACAGTCGGCTAGATCCGCCTCCACCGTTTCCACTGAGTAGCCAGGAGCAACCAATAGGAGCAGATCTAGCTCGCGAAAGTGAATATCTGCCTCCAGCTCCTCTGAGAGAGTGCGGTAGCGCTGGATCCCTTCTTCCCCCAGGGCTTTGAGCAGGGGAGTTTTTCCAGCCCAATGAGCCAAGCCACCGTAGCTATAGCGGGTGGCACTGGCGGGCAGCGCCTCCTTCTCAAGGAGAAGAACGGATCCCCCCTGGCGGGCCAACTCATAGCTTAGGGCTGCTCCGGTGATCCCGCCGCCGACAACAATCCAGTCATAGTTGGCCATGCCTGTCGCGCTCCTCGGGTTGGCAATTGCTCCGCCCTTGCCAGGAACACCAAAACAGGCAGGGATCCGCCCCTGCCCTGGAATGGCCTGCCTCAGGCTTTTTTAGGACTCCTGCGCCAGACGGGCATAAAACAGGCCCTGAACGCGAACGGTGCGAGGTTCCAGTGCCCCTTGCTCGGTACTAGACGGCTGGATGCTAACAAAGGAGCCAGCGATTTCTCCAGTGCTGGAATCTACGCGAGCAATGCGCAGCGACATTTTCCCCCGGGAAATCTCGTCCACCTTGCGGTTGGCCGCAAAATCCTCCTTGGCCGCCTGCAGCCCCACAGCCGTGTCGTAGCCAGTGCTAGAACCCCGCCCCCGCGAGTCGAGGAAGCTGCTGGTACGGTAGCCAGGTACCAAGAACTCGCCTTCAAAGTCCGTTGAGGGATCGATGACCGACCCTTGAGCGGTGGCCACCAAGTCTTTCACGCTAAACAAAAAGGGCACCAGCTCGCGGCGAGGCAACTGACCGGTGGTCGGCTGGAAGGTGATCCCATCCACCACTTTGAACTCCAAGCCGCCCTCTTTGGCAGTGACTTCCGCTTTAATCGGCCCCAGGGTAGCGGCCGAGATCATGATGTTCTTGGCTTTGATAAACTCTTTTTCCCCGTTCCGTTTTTCTTCTTCCACCTCAATTTGCACGGGCTGGAAGCAGACATCGGTCAGCTTTAGGGATTCCCCCTGGGGCACCTCAATGCGGCCGCGGGCATTGTCCGAGACCGACGGGCAAATAGCCGCCTTGCCTGTGTTGCGGATCTGGTCGTAGGTTAGAGGGGCCTTGGCTGCCTCAGCCCGAAAGGCGAAGACGCCTAGACAAAGCGCCAGCAGGATGGCGAGCAGGGGACGGTACCGCATAATCAACCTCGAAAAACCTGTTTTGAATCTCTTGGGAAATAAACCAGTGCCCCCATTGTACGCAATCGCAATCCGCTCTTTGCTAAGCCAAGCAAAGTTTCTTGACTAGGCAAGAACTAAAGCTGGCTAACCGCTAAAGATCCCAGCCAGCGCTCCCGAATTTGGGCCACCAGTTCACCGATGGGCTGCTGGTTGACCCGGTAGCTGGTGGGATGGGCAATCAGGCGGGCTGTGCTCTCGAAAAGACAGTCCCGCTCCACCAGGCCATTTTCCCGCAGGGTGCGGCCGGTGGCCACCAAGTCCACAATGGCATCAGCCATGCCCGTGAGGGGAGCCAGCTCCACTGAGCCGGCAAGGGAGATGAGCTCCACCGGCAAATCCAGGCGGTCGAAATACTCGCGGGCACAGCGGACAAACTTGGAAGCTACCCGGGCATAGGGCGGCAACTGGGCTGCTGAGGTGTAGGGGCTGTCTTGGGGAAGAGCCACCACCATGCGGCAGTAGCCAAACTTTAGGTCCAACAGGTGGGCTACCCCCGCTTCCCTGCCGGCATAGCGCTCCCGCAGGACATCGTAGCCGACAATCCCCAGCTGGGCCTGGCCGTACTCCACGTACACCGGCACGTCCTGGTTGCGCACCAGCAGCGCCGCGTAGCGCTGTCCCTTGAGCTGGGTAGGGGATTCAATGCGCAGGAGGCGATTGGCCGGATCCAAAAAGCGGCTAAAGTCGATCCCTACCTGCTGCAGACAGCGGATGGCATCAGCTAGCAAAGCTCCCTTGGCTAGGGCAATGGTGATCGGCTGACGGTCGGGAGGATGACCTCGGCAGTCGCAAGGCTGAAGATGGGAAGCTGTTGACATGAAAGGGCAATCCCTCGTCGGGGGGGCGCTGCCCCAGGGCAACTCTCAATCCTAGCAACTGCTAGGTCATCTGTGCTCCCGAAACTGGGCAAGAGCACGGCACAGCCCCGGGACAGCCTCTGCTGGCCAGAAGCCCTCGCCGCGCCGGCCCTGGTGCAACTGTAGGTAGAGATCCCAGGCAGCGGGGCTGCCGTGGGCAATCAAAGTTAGCGAGGGGAAGGTCTGCTCCAGGGTGAGGCTCTCTTCGGCCATCAGTTGGGAGGCCATGGCCTCCATATCCCGCTGCAGGCAGTACACCCCCTGCCCAAAAGCTTGCCACTCCTCTTGAGTTAGCTCCAGCGCCCAGGTTTCTCCTCCCACAAGGGCCACAAAAGGAGAGCGCCGGGGATCCCAGCCCAGTCGCCAGCCGGATCCCTTACAGAGAGGAGAGGGGGTAGAAGAGAAAAAAGCCTCCATGCTGGGTTAGGCCAAAAAGATGCAGGTAGAATCAACGGATGCGTTACCAGCATAAAGCGCCGATGCTCAGTTACCAACCTCCCCCCACCCAGCGGCGGCTTCCTCTCCAGGGCACGCTCGGCTGGGGTGTGCTGCTTGCGGCTTTGGCGTTGCGCGCCACAGGGGATCCCGGAGGAACCTGGGCCACGGTGGCTACCCCGCAAAACCCGATCTTACGGGTGGGCATCCTGCAGCACTTTGGTCGCTCTGAACAGGATCAGGTGGAGTTGGCAGCGCCAACCGGGTCGCTACTGACGCTGGAATTTCCCCAGGCCGACGGCAGCACCCAGAGGCAGCGCACTCCGCGCGTAACCGTCGGGATCGTCAACCGCGCCTTGGCCACTCCAGAAACCGTGTACCGCCTTGTTCTCAGCAGCCACAAAAGTTTTGAGAGCGCCGAGGCCAGCGCCAACCGTTGGCAGGCTTTAGGGATCCGCACCGAGATTGCCCAGCCGCAGGAGTGGCAAGTGTGGGCCAGCCGCGCCTACACCCCTCAGCAGTTGGCCCAGATTCAGCGCTATGCCCAGGCCAAAGGGATCCCCCAGGTGCGGCTTGAGGTCCAGCAGCGGCGCCAACAGCCCCAGCTAAGCTGGGTGCATGGCCACTTTCGCTACCACCGCACCCGGCTTCAGGTAACCTCGGACGCGGGCTATCTGCGGGTAAACGACCGCTACTATGCCGGCTCGATTACCATTCAACCTAACGCCTACGGCAGCTACACCGTGGTCAACGCCGTGCCGCTGGAAACCTATCTGCGGGGGGTGGTGCCCCACGAAGTAGGGCCGGGAGCTCCCTTTGCCGCCATGGCCGCCCAGGCAATTCTGGCGCGCACCTACGCCCTCAAGAACCTGCACCGCTTTCAGATCGACGACTACCACCTCTGTGCCAACACCCACTGCCAGGTCTACAAGGGGCTGACGGGAACCCATCCGCGGGCGGACGAGGCCGTTCGCCAGACCAGCGGCTTGGTGCTTACCTACAATGGCAAACTGGTGGATGCTGTCTATTCTTCCTCCAACGGCGGCATCTCGGCAGGCTTTGAAGAAGTTTGGGACGGCGAGCCGCGCCCTTACCTGCGCCCCCGCGCTGACCTCGCTCACCAGCCCGCTCAGCCCTTTGATTTGCGGCAGGAGAGCGACTTCAAGGCTTTTCTGGAGCAGCGGGAAGGTTTCCATGAAGCAGGGGTATCTCGCCTTTTCCGCTGGGAGTTCTCCCAATCCCTGGCGGAGCTCAACGCCCAGCTGCGGGCTGCCCAAGAGTACCTCGGGATCCCTCTCCCCGAGTGGACGACCATCCAGGGGCTGCAGGTTCTGGAGCGCTCGGTCAGCGGTCGGGTTCAGGCGCTGCAAGTGGATCTAGAGACGCCCCAAGGATCTCACTCGCTGGTTTTGCGCAAGGATCAGGTGCGCCTAGCTTTTCCCCGCCTCTACAGCACCTTGTTTCGCGTCGAGCCCCTAAAACAGGGCCAGCAACTAGCGGGCTACCGCTTTATCGGCGGCGGCTTTGGCCATGGAGTGGGTATGAGCCAGTACGGCGCCTACACCCTAGCCCGGCGGGGGTTGAATGCAGCCCAAATCCTCGCTTTCTACTACCCTGGCACGACCCTGGCCAAGCTGGGATCCCTCCCCGAGGCTTCGCTGGCTGACCAGTCCTTGCCCGTCCACCCGAGGTAGCGTTCCCCATGGCAGCAGAGCAGCAGAATGCCGGCCATCCTCCGCTTGAGGAGCAGGAGATCTCAGCCCCGCTGGAGCCCGTTCAGATAAGGGGGTTGGAGCCCTCTGCCCTCCCCGCGGCCCCACCAGGGTTTAAGTCGGGGTTTGCGGCGCTCATTGGACGGCCCAATGTGGGCAAGTCCACTCTCATGAACGCCCTGGTAGGTCAAAAGATCGCCATCACCTCCCCTGTGGCCCAGACCACTCGCAACCGCCTGCGCGGGATCCTCTCCCTCCCCCAAGCCCAGATCATCTGGGTGGATACTCCTGGCATCCACAAGCCCCTCCACCGACTGGGGGAGATCTTGGTGCACAACGCCCAGGCCGCCATTGGGAGTGTGGACGTCGTTCTCTTTGTGGTGGATGGCTCAGTGCCAGCAGGTCGCGGTGACGCTTTCATTGCCGAGCGAATCCCTGCCACTACCCCCTGCATCCTTGTCTGCAACAAAGCCGATCTCCTCAAAGACGCTGCCACGCGCCAAGCTCACCAGGAGAGCTACCAGGCCCTGCGGCCCGCTGCGCCGGTGGTTTGGGTGTCTGCCTTGGATCCCGGCAGCTTGCCACCCCTTATCCAAGTCACCGTTGACCTGCTGCCGGCTGGGCCCTACTACTATCCGCCAAACCTGGTCACCGATCAGCCAGAGCGATTCATCATGGCGGAGCTCATCCGGGAACAGGTGCTGCTGCACACCCGCGAGGAAGTGCCCCACTCGGTGGCCGTAACCATCGACCAGGTGGAGGAAACCCCCAAGGTTACCCGCGTCTTGGCCACCCTCTACGTGGAGCGGGACTCGCAAAAAGGGATCCTCATTGGCAAGGGAGGGGAAAGGCTCAAGCAAATTGGCCAGGCTGCCCGACTTCAGATTCAAAAGCTCATTGCCGGCAAGGTGTACCTGGAGCTGTTTGTCAAGGTGCGGCCCCACTGGCGGCGCTCCGAGCACCTCCTGCGCGACTTCGGCTACCGCCTCGAGACGTAGGGATTGAGCAGAGCGGCGGTTGCGGCTAATCATGGAAATGGCAATGCTTCCCGTGGAAGGCTAAGAACCATGCTGCGACTGTACGGGATCCCCACCTCTGGCAATTGCTACAAGGTGGAGCTACTTCTGAGGCAGCTGGGGATCCCCTATGAGACGGTTGAGGTGAACTCCCGCACCGGCGAGAACCGCCGCCCCGAGTACCTGGCCAAGAACCCCTTGGGCCAGATCCCGGCCTTGGAGCTAGAAGACGGCACGGTCTTGGCCGAGTCGGCTGCAATCTTGGTCTATCTAGCAGAAGACACCCCTCTCTATGGCCAAACGCGGCTAGAGCGGGCTGAGATCCTGAAATGGCTGTTTTTTGAACAAACCCGCATTGCTCGCTACATTGCCACTACCCGCTTCCTCGTGCGGACTGGCCAGGCCGAGGCCAACGCCGAGCTGATTGCCCAGAACCTAAAACTGGGCACGGAGGCTTTGGAGATCATGGAAGGCCATCTGAAGGGGAAAGAATTCTTTGTGGGCAACCGCTACACCATCGCCGATCTGGCCCTCTTCACCTATACCCACGTGGCGGAGCAAGGCGGATTTGACCTCAAGCCCTTCCCCAACATCCGCGCCTGGTGTGAGCGGGTCAAGGCCACCGAGCGCTTTTTCCCTCTCCCTGGAGCCTAGAGGTCTCCCTGCAGCCAATCGATGCATCGGAGCTACCGAGAGCCGGCAGTCCCTAGCGCCCCTTGAGCTCGCGCTGGATTTCCCGCCGCGTCTCCCGTTCCTTAATGGCTTGCCGCTTGTCGTGAAGCTTTTTGCCGCGGGCCACGCCCAGGTGGGCTTTGATCCAGCCGCGGTTGAGCACCAGGCGCAGGGGAACTACCGTCAGGCCCTTTTGCTCCACCAAACCCCGCAGGCGATCAATCTCACGGCGGTGCAGCAGCAGCTTGCGGCGGCGGGTGGGATCGTGGTTGAACTCCTTGCTGGTAGTCCCGTGGGGGGCAACATGCAAGTTGTGCAGCCAGGCCTCGCCATCGCGAAAGAGCGCAAAGGCATCTTGGAGATTGGCTTTGCCTGCTCGGATGGACTTGACCTCCGTGCCGGTGAGTTGGAGCCCAGCTTCGTAGGTCTCCAAGATCTCATACTCAAAGCGGGCGCGGCGGTTTTCCACTAGAGTTTTGACGTTGGGATCCACAGCCATAGACTTTTTTGAGGTTTGGCTAACTCCAATCCTAGGGGGAGGCCAGGGATCCCTCCAGCTTGCGCACTTCCTGGGCCACCCGCCGCTCCGACTTGCCGCGCCAGACAAAGCGGAGGGGAGTGCCGGCAAAGTCTAAGTTTTGCCGGAAGTGTTTTTCCAGGTAGCGGCGGTAGTTTTCTTTGAAGAGATCGGGATCGTTGACAAAAAGGAGGAAAGTGGGGGGCTGCTCTGCTATCTGAGTGCCGTAGTAGATCTTGCCCTGCCTGCCCTGGCGGTTGGCGGGGGGCGATTGCCAAGCAAGGGCTTCCTGCAGCACTTCGTTGACCACGGAGGTGGGGATGCGTTTGCGATGGGCGGCTACCACGGTGTTGACCTCGGCGAAGATCTTGTGGGTGCGCTGCCCCGTAAGGGCGCTGACAAACAACAGGGGCGCCCAGTCGATGAAGTAAAGCCGCTCGCGGATCTCGCGGGTGTACTCGTCGATGGTGTAGGTATCCTTTTCCACTGCATCCCACTTGTTGACGACGATAATGCAGGCGCGGCCCTCTTCCTCAATGCGGCCAGCCAGCCGCTGATCCTGCTCGGTTACCCCCTCCAAGGCGTCAATGACCAGCAGCACCACGTCTGAGCGCCGAATGGCCTTGAAGGCCCGGTTGATGCTGAAAAACTCCACCCCGTACTCCACCCGGCTTTTCCTGCGGATCCCGGCTGTGTCGATGAGGCGGTAGGTCTGCCCCTCCCACTCCACCAGGGTGTCGATGGCATCGCGGGTGGTGCCGGCGATGGGGCTGACAATGGCCCGCTCGGATCCTACTAGGCGGTTGAGCAGGCTGGACTTGCCCACATTGGGCCGGCCAACAATGGCTACGGCAATGGGCTCTGCTTCAGTTGCGGCTTCCTCCCCTTCCGGCAGATGGGGCAGCACTGCCTCCAGCACCTCTGCCACGCCATTGCCGTGGAGGGCAGAGCAGGGGATCGGCTCGCCCAGCCCCAGCTTCCAGAAGACTGCCGCCTGGGCCAGGCCCAGTTGCCCTGACTCGCACTTGTTGACGGCCACCACCACTGGCAGGGGTTGTTTGCGCAGCCAATCGGCCAATTCTTTGTCGGCGGGGGTCAGCCCTTCGCGGCCATCCACCACGAAGATCACCGCGTGCGCTTCGGCCATCGCTGCCATGGCCTGCTGGCGAATATAGGGCAAAAATTCGCTGTCGTCGCCAAAGACCAGTCCGCCCGTATCCACCACCCGCAGGCGGCGCCCATTCCACTCCACCTCTTGGTAGAGGCGATCCCGCGTTATGCCGGGCTCGTCGTGGACAATGGCCGCCCGTACCCCCGCCATGCGATTGACGAGGCTGGACTTGCCCACGTTGGGGCGACCCACAACAGCGACTAGAGGTAAGGGCACGGCTGCAGTTGAAAAAGCCAAAGCTGGATCTCTATCCTAGCCGTTGGCTTTCCTGCCGCCCAAGACTGGCCTTGCTCTAGATTGCCTCGGGAGCCGCTCTGGCGGTAAGCTGTGCAGTTAACCCCAATTCCGTGGCTTTATGAACCTTGCCCCTGCCCAACGCCTGCGCAAGCTGCCTGCCTATGTCTTTGCCCGGCTGGACGAGCTCAAGGCCCGCGCCCGCCAGCAGGGGCTGGATTTGATCGATCTGGGCATGGGCAACCCCGATGGCCCCACCCCCCAGCCGGTGGTGGAAGCAGCCCAGGCGGCCATTGCCGATCCCACCCACCACGGCTACCCTCCCTTCGAGGGCACGGCTAGCTTCCGCCAGGCCATTGCCGAGTGGTACTGGCGCCGCTATGGAGTGGAGCTAGATCCCAATGACGAGGTGCTGCCTCTTCTGGGATCCAAAGAGGGCCTGACCCACCTGGCCTTGGCCTATGTGGATCCCGGGGATCTGGTGCTGGTGCCTAGCCCCGCCTACCCGCCCCATTTTCGCGGCCCCCTGATTGCCGGCGGCCAGATCTACCCGCTGCTGCTGCGTCCGGAAAAAGGGTGGCTCATTGACCTGCAGGAGATCCCGCCGGAGGTGGCTAAGCAAGCGCGGCTGCTCTACTTTAACTACCCCAACAACCCGACAACGGCGGTGGCGCCCCGCTCCTTTTTTGAAGAAGTGGTGGAGTTTGCCTACCGATACGACCTGCTCTTGGTGCACGACCTGTGCTACGCCGAGCTGGCCTTTGACGGCTATCGGCCCACCAGCCTGCTGCAGATCCCCGGTGCCAAGAACCTGGCAGTAGAGTTCCACACCCTCTCCAAAACCTACAACATGGCCGGCTGGCGGGTAGGGTTTGTGGTGGGCAACCGCCAGATCATCCAGAGCCTGCGCACCCTGAAGACCAACCTCGACTACGGCGTTTTTGGAGCTATCCAAAAGGCCGCCGAAACTGCCCTGCGCCTGCCCAATGGCTACTTGGAGGAGGTGAAAGAGCGCTACCGCCGCCGACGCGACTACCTCATTGCCCGCCTGGCGGAGTTGGGCTGGCAGATCGAGCCGCCGCGGGCGACGATGTACCTCTGGATCCCCACCCCCCGCACCGCCGACGGCACCCCCGAAGGCTCGACGGAGTTTGCCCTGCGGGTTTTGGAGTCCACAGGCGTGGTCGTAACCCCTGGCAACGCTTTTGGAGAAGGGGGAGAGGGCTACGTGCGGATTAGCCTCATTGCCGACTGCGAGCGCATAGGGCAGGCCATCGACCGCTGGGCCGAGGCCGGGATCCGCTACTGCTGAGCCTCAGTCTTTCGGAAGGTGATACTGCTCCACAATCCGCCGGGCAAAGGGAGGGACATGCCGCTCCAGCTGGTGGGGATAGTGGCGGCGCACATAGAGATAGTTGCGAACAAAGTGGGAGTCGATGGAAAAGCGGGCATACTCCAGGCCGCGGGGCCCAAAGCGCTGGATGGCTGCTCCCAGGATCCGAGCCAGCCATAGGGGCAAGCTCAAGGCTTGGTCATAGGCTTGGATCCCCTGTTGCACCGCCGCTCGTCTCGAGCCCTGCGAGATCACCGGTTGGGTTTCCAGCTCCTCCCAAACCAGCTCCAGGAGCTCCCGCCCGCGCGAGTTGCGCACCACCAGCCACT
Source organism: Synechococcus sp. R65.1 (assembly GCF_047461755.1). Classification (NCBI taxonomy): domain Bacteria; kingdom Bacillati; phylum Cyanobacteriota; class Cyanophyceae; order Synechococcales; family Synechococcaceae; genus Synechococcus; species Synechococcus sp. R65.1. The sequence goes on from NZ_JANSHU010000007.1 coordinate 76,915, forward strand.
GCCAGCCAAAGGGGGATCCCATGTAGCCCACCACCAGGTCGGCCAGGCTGTTGACGTAGTCAAAACAGGTGAGGCAGGAGGGGGCAAACACGTCTTTGAGTTCTTTGGTCTTGAGAGCGAAGAAAGGCACCTTTTCCACCGAGCCATCTTCGTGTTTGAAGTGGATGTGGAAATCCTGCATGAACTCGTAGTGCACTACCGTCTGCGGGGAGCGACTGGTGGTTTCCAAAAATTTTTGCAGCCCCGCGCGGCTGACGTTGTCCACACAGGGCGTGCCCAACACATAGAGCTTCTCCAGGCCCAGCTTGTTCTCCACCGCCCGCAAAGCCTGAATCTGGCAGCCTACGCCGATGACCAAGAGGCGCTTGAGGCCGCTTTGCTCCACCTCCTCTAAGACCGACAAGTTGGGCGATAGCGTTGGCTTGTTAACCCGCGCCGCCAAAACCGCTTCCGGGGTACGCGCTAAGACAGGCCGCGGCTGAAAGCGATCCTGGGGATCCGCCTGCACGCACACCACGCCTTCCACTAAGCCGCTGCTGAGAGCTTTCATGCCAATGCTGCTGACAATGCCCGTCCACTGGGCGCCAGGGATCGGATCCCGCTTGCGGGCCGTGTACATTGCCTCGTAGACGCCGAAGTAGTCAGTATCGCTGACAGCAGGCGACTTGGAGCGCAGCGATTCTCGGGATCGCCCGTGGGTTTGCTCTTCCAGGTGGGTAAATTGCTGGTTTAAAAAGGCACAGGCCTCTTTGACATGGGCGACATAGCGGGTATCGCAGAGGCCGCACTGGCTACACAGCTCTTTGGCTGGATAGTGGCCGGAGCGAATGGGCCGAGCCGGACGCGGTGGACGAGATCCCATAAGGTCTAGACCCTAGCCGACACAGGAGGGCGGGTACCTCCTTACAGTTTGCCGCCAAAACCGCAGACAGCGCGCAGAGAAGTTGAGAATCCGCGCTCCTGCCAAGTCCTTAGCTCCCTTAGCCTCTGCCCAAACCACTTTCTATGGCCCAGCGGGCCAGCTCGGTGCGATTGTGCAGGCCGGTTTTGCTGAGCATGTTGCTGACATGGCTTTCGATGGTGCGCTGGCTCACCCCCATCACCTCGGCAATCTCGCGGTTGGACATGCCCCTGGCTACGTACTGGAGCACCTTGGTTTCCGTGGGAGTAAGCTCAACTTCTCGATCTAGCTGGATGGCCGGCTGAACGGGGGCACCTTGCATTTGCAACAGGCGCTCCGTGTGTTTGAGGGTAGCTTCCACCTGCGCCACCAGCTCTTCCGGTTCAAAGGGCTTGACCAGGTAGGCCTCTGCCCCCGTATTGAGCCCGCGCACCCGATCTGCCGTTTGCCCCCGCGCCGAGAGAAAAATGACCGGGATCCAATCCGTGGCCCTATCGGAGCGAAGGGTCTGGACAAAAGTGTAGCCATCCATCTCCGGCATCATCACATCGCAGATGATGAGATCCGGAGTCAAGCGGCGCATCACCTCCAGGGCTTCCAGACCATTGCTGGCTGCCACCACCTCGTAGCCGCGAAACTCCAGGTAATCCTTCACCAGGAGGACGAGATTGGGATCGTCATCAACAACCAGTAAGCGCTTTGGGGCGTTCACGGCTAACCTCGTCGTTGCTGGCAAGCCCAGATGACCGGGACTTGCTAGGTAAACTTTTGGAGATGGAGAGACCCAGAATCTATGGCCAAGATTCTACCTTGCTCCTGATGGTTTCCACTGGCTTGTGTAGACTTGTGTAGATTTTCTTCAACCCGCTAGGAGGGGCTTCAGCAAGCTCTGCCTTGGGATCCCTGGCAGCTAGCAGCCTCCACCTAGCCTTTTAGGGTAAGTTTGCTTGGCGGGTTTTTCCCATAGTCAAGGAAGGCAGAGCTAGGAGAGAATGTTGAGAGCAGCAAGCGTGAGCCTGGCTGGGTAGAGAGGGTGGAAAAGGGTACGCTGGTAGAGTTTCGCCACAATAACGAGCGGCTATTGGCTGTAGTTCAGGGCACGGAGGGCAAAAAGAACCTGCTGTTGGAGGTGCCCTCAGGGCAGGTTTACAGCGTTCACCCCCGCCAAATTACGTTTGCCCTGAACGGCAATTCCAACTTTACCGTTTCCGACATCCCCAGCTTTTGGCAGGCGGTTCAGGCGAAGCTGGATCCCGAGAGCTTGGCTTTGGCCTGGGAATTGGTTCAGGAGGAGCGGCGGCCCCTGAGCCTGTCGGAGATGGCGCAGTTGTTGTTTTCCGACGATTCGCCGGTCTCCACCTATGCAGCCTACCGCCTTTTGAGCGAGGATTACATTTACTTTAAGGAGAAGGGAGAAGGCTACGAGCCGCGCCCGCCGGCACAGGTCAAGGAAATTCTCCATCAAATTGCTGTCGCCCAGCAGCGGCAGCAGGAGCAGGCCGAGTTTGAGGCCCGCCTAAAGGCAGCGGTGGCCCAGCCTGGGCAAAGGTACACTTGGACCCCGGCGGAACGGGCTCGTCTGGAGCTGTTGGAGCGCTTAGCTTTGCAGGGAGCACCCGATAGCCTTCGCAACTACGAGGATCTTTCCTACAACCTCACCCCCTCGGATCGCGAGCGGGCTTCCCACCTGCTGCGGCTCCTGGGATTCCCCGACACGCCCCAGGGAGCTTTTGAGGCGTTGGTGGCTTTGGGACTGTGGAGCCGCCACGAGAACCTGGCCCTGCGCCTTACGGGGATCCCCACCCAGTTCCCCAAAGAGGTGGAGCGCTACACCCAAACTTTGCTGGGCGGCCCCCCTCCCTTCCTGGAGTCCCATCGGCGTCGGGATCTCACTCATCTTCACACCTACACCATTGACGACGCCAGCACTCGCGACATCGACGATGCCCTCAGCGTCGAGTTTTGGTCGGAGGACGAGGCGAAGCTCTGGATCCACATTGCCGATCCCAGTTGTTGGGTGCAGTGGGGGGATCCTCTAGATCTGGAGGCCCGCCGGCGGGGTACCAGTGTCTACCTGCCAGAGCGGGTGATCCCGATGTTCCCGCCAGAGCTGTCCACTGGTCCTATGAGTTTGGTGCAGGGGGAGGTGCGGCCTGCCCTTAGCTTTGGCATTCGCCTGGGAGGCGACGGGGCGGTGCGCGACTACGAAATTTGCCTTAGCCAAATCCAGGTAAACTACCGCCTCACCTACGACGATGCCGACGAGATGCTGGAGTTGGGGGCAGAGCCGCAGCTGACAGCCATTGCTCGGGCAGCCCACTGGCGCTACACCTGGCGACTTGGGCAAGGGGCGATCCCCATTGGCCTGCCGGAGCAGGACATCAAGGTCATCGACGAGATCCCCCACCTGCGCGTTATTGAGGATACGCCGGCGCGGCAGATGGTGGCGGAAATGATGGTGCTGGCCGGCGAGGTAGCCGCTCGCTTTGCCCGCCAGCATGGGATCCCAGTGCCCTACCGCCTGCAGCCTGCTCCCGAACTGCCCCCGCCGGAAGTTTTGGAGCTGTACCCCCAGGGGCCGGTCAGGTCCTTTGCCATCATGCGGTGTCTGTCGCGGGCAGAGGTGGCCACGCAACCCGAGCGGCACGCGGGCCTGGGCCTTGATGCCTACTGCCAGGTAACTTCCCCAATTCGCCGCTACCTGGATCTGGTGGCGCACTACCAGATCAAGGCCTTTTTGCGCGGGGATCCCCTGCCCTTGACAGAAGCCGAGGTACAGCAGGTGGTGCTGGGCATTGAGCCAGGCACGGCCGAGGCCGCTCAGGTGGAGCGCAAGTCCAAGCGCTACTGGAGCATTGAGTACCTGCGCCAGCGACCAGGGCAGACTTGGCGGGCCTTGGTTCTGGGCTACCTGCGCGAGGAGGAGAACCTGGTGATGGCCATGCTGGATGAGATTGCCTTTCGCGTGCCGGTGCGCTTGGAGCGGCAGGTGCCGCTGGGGGCCTGGATTGAGTTGGAGGTCCTCCAAGCAGATCCCCGCGCTGATGTAATTGAGTTGCGGGAGCTAAGAGACTTTGCTCCCTAAAGAGGGGGGTAGCTGATACAACAGAGGAGGGTCATCCCCGTTCCCCAGGAGGAGTTCCATGGCCACACGACCTTCTGGCCCGCCGCCAATTGTCTATATTCTCCTGATTGCCATCTTGGGGGGGGGCGGCTGGTATGCCCATCGCTCAGGCTTGCTCAGCTCCTGGCTTAGCCGCACCTCTGGGAGCCCGACTGCTCAGCCCCAAGCCCCAACAGCGCCCAACCCCCCTCAGGTCCAGGTACCCAACCCGCCTGCCAACGCCGTTAATCTGGATACTTCTCTGCCCAACCCAGTAGTGCTCCAGGTGGATGGCAGCGTCACGATGATCCGGCTCGTCTTGGCCCTGAAGGGAGGCTACACCCAGCGCAACCCCGGCATCCCCATCACCTACGGGATCCCGGATGGCAAGCCCAATGGATCCAATGCCGGCCTGAAGGCCCTGATGGAAGGTCGCATCCAGATGGCCGCTAGCTCCCGCCCCCTCAATGCCAGCGAAGTGCAGGCGGGTCTACAGGCGATCCCGGTGGCCAAAGATGCCCTGGCGGTGGCGGTGGGGGTGAACAACCCCTACAAAGGAGGACTGACGCTGCAGCAATTGGCCGATATCTTCCAGGGTCGGATTACCAACTGGAGCCAGGTGGGCGGTCCGGATCGGCGGATTCGTGTTCTCAACCGCGCTCCCCAGAGTGGCACCTACAGCGTTTTCCAAGAGCTGGTGTTATTGGGGTCGCCCTTTGCTCCCGATAACCCTCCCTACTTCACCACCGCCACCCAAGACGTCACCACTCCTCTCTTGCGGGCGCTGGGGGAAGACGGCATCACCTACAGCACCGTGGATCAAGTGCAGAACCAGCAAACGGTGAGGATGGTGCCCATCGACGGCCAGATGCCCACCCGCGAGGCCATTCAAAGTGGCCGCTACCCGCTGGCCCGCAACGTGTTCTTGGTGGTGCCGCGAAAAACCAGTCCTGTGGTGGCTGACTTCATTAACTACGCCCTCTCGGATCAAGGCCAACAGATCATTGGCCGCACCGAGTTCATCCCGCTGCGCTAGCCAGCCTAGCGGTTGGCGCGGTACAGCAAGGCCCCCCCTATGCCTAGGCAGACGAAGTTGGGCAGCCAGGCTGCCACCTCTGGCCCCAGCGTCCCAATCTGCCCCAGCGCCTGGCTGACAAACAGGAGCACATAGTAGGCAAAGATAATCAGCACGCTGAGGCCCAAGCCCAAAGAAGAACTGGTGCGCTGGGGTCGTAGGCCCAGCGGGGCCCCGATCAGGGTGAAGGCCAGACAGGCAAAGGGGATGGCGTACTTCTGGCTAAGGTTGACCTGGAGGCGGCGTACCCGCTGCAGATCCCCGGAGCTGGCAAGAACCTCAATGTAGCGGCGCAGCTCTGGAATGTTCATCTCCTCGGGGCTGCGAACCTCCTGGGCCAAATCCAGCGGCGCCCGCGACAGACGCAGCTCCTGGCGGGAAAAAGTGGCGATGTTGCTGTAGGTGCCGTCGGGCGAAACGATGTAGGTGGTGCCCTCCTCAAACACCCAGAGGTTCTCCCGGGGATCCCAGCGCCCCCGCTGCGCCAGCAGAATTTGACTGAGAGCCTCGTTAGAGACATCCAGGACGATCACGCCGCGCATCTCTTGGCCATCGAAGCTGCGGGCGTAAAACTGACGGGTTAGCCCTTGCCGTCGGGAAAAGCTGCCATCGGGCTCCGGCGTGAGGATCTCGCCAAATTCTTGGTAGAGGATGTTCTCGCGGCGAAAGTCAGGATGCCGGTTCAAAGCGCGGTTTAAAGTCAAGGCTGCCTGGCGATTGCTCACCGGCACCACCAGCTCGTTGAACAGAAACGTTAGCGCCGTTACCAACAAGCTGAGCAGGACAGCCGGCACCACCAGGCGGCAGAGGCTCACGCCGCAGGCGCGCAGAGCCGTGATCTCGCTATCGGCAGACAGGCGCCCATAGGCCAGCAACGTCGCCAACAACATTGCCATGGGAAACGTCAAGACGATGATCCCCGGTGCCCGCAGCAGAAACACCTGCAGGGCCACTGAAATCGATAGCCCCGCCTCCACCACCAGGCGCACCAGCTCAAACAGAGAGCTCACGGCCATCACCAGGGTGGTAAACGCCCCCACCCCAAAGAGAAACGGCAGGAGCATCTCGGAGAGGATGTAGCGATCCATTAGGCCTACTGCACAGACGAGGGAGAGCCTGCGGCAAGACTGCTTGACCGAACAAGGAGTGGAAGGAGAGGAGGGTTTCACGCAACCTAAGGGTAGTTGGGACAGCAAGCCCTTCGCCCAAGAGGTGAAGGCTGTTAACGACTTTAGACCGGAACCTTGGGGAACAAAAGGTTAATTCCCTCCCTTTCTCAATCCAATCCGCCTACGATCGACCTAGGCGGGCAGAGGACTGGGCTGGGTTCCAGCATGGCTTCTTTCCATCTCAAGGGTTTGCTGGAGCGGCTCCTGGAGCTACGACAGCAGGTTGTCGAGGGATCCCAGAACTACCTGGCCGCCTGGGGCTGCCTTGGGAACCCTCCTGCAGCCCTCTGCAACCTGGCGCGCTACTTGGCGCTACGCCAACACGATCTGCGCAACCTGCAATTGGAGCTGGCTGCGGTGGGGCTGTCCTCGCTGGGACGGTGTGAATCGCGGGTCTTAGAGACCCTGGATGCGGTGATCGCCACTTTGGCAGCCACGCAGGGCCTAAGCCACAAGGGGCCCAGCCATGAGGAGTTTTACGCTGGGGACATGGCGCTGGAGCAGCATGCTGAGGCGCTGTTTGGCCCTCCTTCTCCCCACCGCCGCGCCCGCATCATGGTGACCCTGCCCAGCGAAGCTGCCGAGCAGCCCGAGCTGCTGCTGCAACTGCTGCAACGGGGGATGAACGTGGCCCGGATCAACTGCGCCCACGACGATCCCCTGGTGTGGGAGAAAATGGTGGCCCACTTGCGCCAGGCCGAAGCCCAGACTCAACGGCGCTGCAAGATTTTGTTCGACCTGGCCGGCCCCAAGATCCGCACGGGCCCGGTGGCCATGCCCCCCAGCAAAGCCAAGGTGTACCGCGGGGATCGCATCCTGCTCACGGCAGCCATGCCGCCGGTCACCTCTGACCCCTCTTGCCAGGTGGCTTGCACCCCGCCAGAGATCTTGGCGCACCTGCAGGTGGGGGCAACTGTCTGGATCGACGACGGCAAAATCGGCGCCCGTGTCGTAGGGATCGAGCCGGTAGGGGTGGTGCTGGAGGTGGACAAAGTCGCCCCGCAGGGCAAGAAGTTGCGGGAGGGAAAGGGCCTCAACTTTCCCGACAGCCAGCTCCCGATCCAGCCTCTGACCGAGAAAGATCGCCAAGACTTGGACTTTGTGGTGCAGCATGCCGACCTGGTGGGCTATTCCTTTGTCCAGCAGCCGGCAGATTTGCAGTTGCTGTTTTCTGAGCTGGAGCGGCGCCAGGCCCGTCCTGAACTGGGCTTGCTCCTCAAGATTGAAACGCAGCGGGCGGTGAAAAACCTACCCGCCTTGATCGCGGCCGCCGACGGCTGTCGACCGCTGGGGGTGATGATTGCCCGGGGGGATCTGGCCGTAGAGATAGGTTGGCTGCGCTTGGGGGAGATCCAGGAGGAACTGCTGTGGATCTGCGAGGCGGCCCATGTGCCGGTGGTCTGGGCTACGCAGGTGCTGGATCAGCTCACCAAAGAGGGCCTGCCCTCGCGGCCTGAGCTTTCCGATGCGGTGATGTCTGCCCGCGCCGAGTGCGTCATGCTCAACAAAGGCCCCTATCTCCTGGAGGCAGTTGCCCTTCTGGATGAGCTGCTGGCCCGGATGCAAGCCCACCAACACAAGAAAAGCCAACGCCTGCGCGCTTTGTACTCCTGGCGCTAAGCCAGAGCAGCCTCAAAGACGAAACTTCTCCCCCAGGTAATACTTGCGCACCAAGGGATCCGCCGCCAGCTCTGCTGCCGTGCCCTTGGCCAGAATGGCTCCCTCGTTGAGAATGTAGGCCCGGTCGGTGATCTCCAGCGTCTCCCGCACGTTGTGGTCGGTAATCAAGACGCCGAGGCCCCGCTGCTTGAGCTTGGCCACCACCTCCTGGATGTCGGCCACCGCAATGGGATCCACCCCCGCAAAGGGCTCGTCCAGCAGCAAAAATTTCGGTCCGTGGATCCCAGCAGCCAGGGCGCGGGCAATCTCGGCGCGGCGCCGTTCTCCCCCCGACACCTGCAAACCCAAACTGTGGGCCACATGGGCAATGCGGAACTCCTCGAGCAGGTGGTTGAGGCGCTGCTGCCAGAGGCGGCGAGGCACCCCCGTCTGCTCCATAACTAGCAGCAGGTTGTCTTGAATGCTAAGGCGGCGAAAGATGCTCGGCTCCTGGGCCAGATAGCCGATCCCCAATTGGGCGCGGCGATGCATGGGCAGATGGGTAATATCTTGGTCATCTAGCCAGACATGGCCGCGGTTGGGCTGGATCAGGCCAGTCATGATGTAGAAGGTGGTGGTTTTCCCCGCTCCGTTGGGCCCCAGCAACCCGACGATTTCCCCTTGCTCAATGCTCAAGCTGACATCCTTGACCACCTCGCGGCGGCCATAGCGCTTACAGATGTTTTCCAGTCGAATCTGCATAGGGCCAGCCCAGGACTAGACGCTTTTTCCTAATCAATGCTGGCGGATCCCGAAAGCTAGTTCCAGCAAAAGCAGTGGGCCCCACTGTTGCTCCAGGAGGTCCAGATGTCCCTATCCTGGGAGCAATGCAGGACAACCTCGCTCCGCTGGGTTGCTGTCGTTAACTTGGCTACCACGAATTTCCCTCTCCAAGCTTCCGCTATTCTGGCGCTGCTGACCACGGCAACGGTTGCCTCCACTGCCGCTGCCACCCCCAACGCTTGCTTCCTGCGCTACCTACTGGCTTCCAAAGCCTGCCCCAACTGCCGTCTGGGAAGCAACCTGGATCTGGCAGAAGCCAACTTCCAGGGTGCCGACCTCATCGAGGCCAACTTGGAGCGCGCTATCCTGACCGGCGCCGATCTCAGCGGTGCCTACCTGGTGGGAGCCAATTTGCCGCAAGCCAACTTGCGCGGCGCCAATCTTAGCGGTAGCTACCTGGAGGGGACGGATTTGCGCGGTGCCGACCTGCGGGGGGCTAATCTCTCTACGGCGCGGACTTGCGCGGGGCCGATCTGCGTCATGCCAACCTGGTTGGAGCTGACCTGCGCTTTGCCCGCACCCAAGGCACACGCCTTCAGGGTGCTGTCCGGGAGTAGCGCAAAGAGCTCCCTCTAGGAGAAGTGTCAAGCGTGAAAGCCCACTGCGGATGGCGAGACTCGAACTCGCATGGCAAAGCCACACGCCCCTCAAACGTGCGCGTATACCAATTCCGCCACATCCGCGCTAGCTGGACTTGTTCTATCCTAGCAGCAAAAAGGCCGGGGTGTTAAGGGGCCGGCAACCCTAGTCCTCGGTCCAAAACCGCTCCGAGAGGTACTTGTCGGCCCCGTCGCAGAAAATGGTGACCACCACCCCCCTGGAAAGTTGGCGAGCCACCTCAAGGGCAGCCACCACATTGGCACCAGAAGAGATGCCCACCAGTAGCCCTTCCTCCAAAGCTAGGCGCTTTACCATCTTCTGGGCGGCTTCGGTGGAGACCTCGAGGTGCCGGTCCGGCAAGCTAGGATCGTAAATCGCTGGCTTGAGGGCCGTGGCCATGTGCTTAAGGCCTTCGAGGCCGTGGAAGGGGGAGTCCGGCTGCATGGCGATGATCTGGATATCAGAGCGGTACTCCCGCAGGCGTCGCCCCACCCCCATGCAGGTGCCGCTGGTGCCTAGCCCGGTTACGAAGTGGGTGATCTGTCCCTGGGTTTGTTCCCAGATTTCCACCCCTGTGGTCTCGTAGTGGGCCTGCCAGTTGGCGGGATTGCTGTACTGGTCGGGATAGAAGTAGAGATCGGGGTTTTCGGCGTAGAGAGCGCGGGCTTTCTCGATGGCCCCATCGGAGCCGAGGGCTGGATCCGTGAGCACCAAGTCCACCCCGTAGGCAGCGAGGATCTTCTTGCGCTCTGGGCTAGCGTTGGCCGGCAGGGCCAGCTTCACCTTGTACCCCAAAGCCGCCCCTATCCAGGCATAGGCAATGCCCGTGTTGCCGCTGGTGGCATCCAGGATAATCTTGCCAGGCGTAAGCTTGCCCTCGCGCTCGCCAGCGCGAATCATGTTCAGGGCCGGGCGATCCTTGACCGAGCCGCCGGGGTTGTACCACTCTGCTTTGCCGTAAACTCGCACCGCTGGCGGCAAATCAGCAGTAACCCGCCGCAGGCGAATGAGCGGCGTCCGTCCCACCAGCTCAATGGGGCTCTCGACCGCAGGGGGCAAGGGGCGAGAAGAAAACGCACTCGGGTACAAGCGGGATCCCTCGCTAGACAAGCACTGGACTGGACAACCATTGCTCATCTTATCCCGGTGTTCGTCAGTTCCAGCCTCTTCTGGGCTTCCCCGGCTCCTTTAGCTAGACTCTAAGATGGGGGTTAGCAAAAAGCGCTTTGGGCAACAGCAGGATGCGGAGCGGCAGGGCAGAAATCGGCATTGTAACGGCGCAACAATTTGATCGCCGGCGAGGTCAGATCCACGTCTACGACGGCGAGGGCAAGGGCAAGTCACAGGCGGCTCTGGGGGTTGTGCTGCGTTCAATTGGGCTGGGGATTGAAAACTCGGCCCCTAGCCGGGTGTTGCTGGTGCGGTTTCTCAAGGGACCGGGCCGCACCTATGCAGAGGACGCCGCGATTGCCGCTCTGCAGCGGGGCTTCCCCCACCTTATCGATCAACTGCGCACGGGGCGAGGAGAGTTCTTCGGCCCCGACGAGATTACCAAGTTTGACCGCCAAGAGGCTCGCCGCGGCTGGGATGTAGCCAAGGGGGCGCTGGCATCGGGCTTCTACTCGGTGGTGGTGCTGGACGAGCTAAACCCGGTGCTGGATCTGGGCCTGCTGCCCGTGGATGAGGTCGTCAGCACCCTCAAGCAAAAGCCAGAGGAGATGGAGGTCATCATCACCGGGCGGGGCGCCCCCAAGGAAATTATCGACCTAGCAGATCTGCACTCGGAAATGCGCAGCGTGCGGCGGGCGGCGGATCCCCAGAACGGACAGCCCCCCCTCAGCGGCATCGAGATCTACACCGGCAACGGCAAGGGCAAGTCCACCAGCGCTCTGGGCCGGGCTCTGCAGGCCATTGGGCGCGGCATCAGCAAGGATCTCTCCCACCGCGTCCTGATCATGCAGTGGCTCAAGGGGGGAACAGGCTACACAGAGGATGCAGCCATCCGCGCTTTGCGGGAGAGCTATCCCGATCTGGTGGATCACCAGCGCTGCGGTCGCGACGCCATTGTCTGGCGGGGCAAGCAGCAGGAAATCGACTATGTGGAGGCAGAGCGGGGCTGGGAGCTGGCTAGGGCAGCCATCGCCTCGGGGCTTTACAAGACCATCATCCTGGACGAACTCAACCCGACGGTAGATCTGGAGCTATTGGACGTGGAGCCCATTGTCGAGGCTTTGCTGCGCAAGCCGCGGGACACGGAGATCATCATCACAGGGCGCTGCCATGCGCCTCTGCCCTACTTTGAGCTTGCCTCTGTCCATTCGGAAATGGTGAGCCACAAGCACTACGCCGAGCAGGGAGCCGATCTGCGGCGCGGAGTGGATTACTGAGCAGGGTGGCGATGGGATCCTGGGTGGTGCTGGATCAGCTCCTGCAGCGAAGCGGGTTCCCCGACGCGAGGGCGCTGGCGCAGCTCTTGCTTGGCCTTTTCCAGACGGAGGTGTGGGTGGAGGGCAAGGAGCGGGTTCCCCAGGGCCCCCTGCTGGTGGTGAGCAACCATCGGAGCTTTTTGGATGCGCCGGTGCTGATTGCGGGGCTGGATCGGTCAATTCGCTTTGCTTGCCACTACTACCTCTCTCAAGTGCCCCTCTTGCGGGAGGTTGCCTTGGCTCTGGGTTGTATCCCCCTCCAGCAGGGATCGGGTTCACAGCTTGCCTTTTTTCGCCAGGCGCAGGCCACCCTGGCAGCGGGCGGGGAGGTGGGAATTTTCCCGGAAGGGGCGGAGCAGATGACCCGCAAGACCTTACCGCAGGAGGTGGGGCGGTTCCAGCCGGGCTTTGCCCATCTGGCCTTGGCTGCTGGCGTGGATCCCCTGCCAATCCTACCGGTGGCAGTGTGGGCCCAAGAGGAGTGGCGGGCAATCGACATCCCCATGGCTTTCTTCCGCTGGTTTGACCCCACAGAGCCCAGCTTTCAGCAGCCGGGGGGGCATCCGGTGGTGATCTACCGTCAGGTGGTGGTTCGAGTGGGATCCCCTCTTTGGGTGAGGGGAGCAAGGCGCTATACCTGCCGCCAGGAGCGGCTGCAGCTCATTCGGGAGTTAACGGCAGCCGCCCGCGAACAGGTGCGCTTGGGGTTGACAAGGAGATGGAAAGATTGAAAAGCAAGCCCACCGCCTCTAGTCCAAGCCGCCAGAAGCGGCCCCTGCTGCTCTATTTGCCGGGTATGGATGGCACGGGCAAACTGTTTTACCGGCAGGCGCAGGCTCTGCAAGCCGAGTTCCGCGTCCGCCCTCTGAGCTTAAACCATCCCGAAGCGGGGCATAGCTGGGAGAGCTTGGCCGATTGGGTGGGATCCCAACTGGAGGAGGGAGCCTACCTGTGTGGCGAGTCCTTCGGAGCTTGCCTAGCCCTGGCTGTAGCTGCCCAGCAGCCGGAGCGCTGTCGTGGCCTGATTCTGGTCAATCCGGCCTCCTCGCTGCGGCGCCGGCCCTGGTGGTGGGCAGGTCAGGTTCTCCTGCCCTTTTTGCCGCCGGGACTTTACCACCAACTGGCGGAGCGGGGGTTAGGGTTTTTGGCGGAGCTGGGCCAAATGGAGCCGCCGGATCGGGAGCGGCTGCGCCAGGCCGTGCACAGCGTTTCTCCGGAGGTGGCTGCCCATCGTCTAACCTTGCTGGGATCCTTTGCTGTGGAAGATTTGCCCCTCGAGTCGATGAAGCTGCCAACCTTGCTGGTGGCGGGGGGGCGGGATCGTCTCCTGCCCTCGGTACAGGAGGTGCGGCGTCTGGCGGAGCGACTGCCCCAGGCCCAGGTGGAGATCTCGCCTTTAAGCGGCCATGCTTGCCTTCTGGAGCGGCAGATGAACCTGCGGCGCTACTTGCTCAAGCCCGATGGGGTCTTTGCCCCGCTACTGCTCAATTCCGCTCTGGCCCCCTGAGCAGCAAGAGGGAGCCCCACAGGTTTTCGATTCGCTCTTGGCAGAAGCCGTCTTTCCCCTCTCGATCCAGCCAGAGGGCTCTCAGGCCTGCTGCCTTGGCCCCCTCATAGTCTTCGCGGCGGCTGTCGCCAATGTGCCAGGCAGCGGCAGGCGGGATCCCCTGGGCCGCTAGGGCAGCCTGGAAGATGCGGGGATCGGGCTTGGCATAGCCCACCTGGGTAGAGAGAGTAAGGCTAGAAAAATAGCCATCCAGTTGCAGCGCCTGCAGCACTCGCACTAGACGGCTGTCGAAATTGGAGATTACCCCTAGCTGGATCCCTTCCTGTTGCAGGGCTTGCAAAACTGGCAGCGTCTCAGGATAGAGCTCCCAAGGGTCCCCTGCGGCAAAATGCTCGAACAGGTGGGCAAAAAACGCTGCAAAGCGCTCCTCCCCAAAGGCAGTAAGGGATCCCTCCACCTGGGCAAAGGTCTGGCGCACCACTTGATGCCACCAGGCCCGCTCCCACTCCTCTAAAAGGGATCCCGTCAAGCCCACGCAGGCGGGTGGCGGAGCACTGGCAAAAGCTTGGGCAAAGGCGCGATCCAACGCCCGTGGTTCCACGGCTACCCCGTATTCTGCCGCTAGCTGACTGTAGACTTGGCCCACGCTGCCCCGCACCCGGAACAGGGTACCGACGGCATCGAAAAAGATCGCCTTCGGCCTCATTGCTGGTTTTCGTAGCGCGCGTAGGCCTCGACAATCCGCTGGACTAGAGGGTGGCGCACCACATCTCGCTGGTCAAAGTAGCAAAAGGCCACCCCCTCCACCCCCGCTAGGATGCGCTCTGCAGCCGCCAGGCCCGACAGGCGATGCTTGCCCAGATCCGTTTGGGTGAGATCCCCGGTAACCACCATGCGGGAGCGGAAGCCCAGCCGAGTGAGGGCCATCTTCATCTGCTCAGGGGTGGTGTTTTGGGCCTCGTCCAAGATAATGAAAGCGTTGCTGAGGGTACGCCCCCGCATGTAGGCCAGCGGCACCACCTCGATGACTCCCTGGGCCATTAGCTGAGGCAGCTTGGCCGGGTCGATAAACTCAAACAGGGCATCGTAGAGAGGCCGCAGATAGGGATCCACCTTTTCCACCAGATCCCCTGGCAAAAAGCCCAACTTCTCCCCCGCCTCTACTGCTGGTCGCGTCAGGATCAAACGCTCGTACTCGCGGTTTTGCAGGGCTGTGATGGCGACAACGGCTGCTAGATAGGTTTTCCCCGTGCCTGCTGGCCCAATGCCGAAGCAGAGATCGTGGGTGCGAATGGCTTGTACGTACTCCTGCTGGCGAGGCGTTTTGGGCCGAATGAGCTCTCCCTTGCGGGTGCGAGCCAAAACCCCTGCCTGCACTTGGCGATAGGCCTCAGCTTCTTGGTTGGAGAGAGCACGGAAGGCTTGTTCAGCATCGACTGCTGTTACAGGGTGCCCGGCTTGCCAAAGGGGTTTGAGCAATTCTAGCCACTGCCGCACCTGCTGCCGCTGTTGAGGTGTTCCCCTCAGATAGAGATCCTGCCCTCGCAGGGTAACCGAGGCGCCGCTGCAGCGGCTAATCCACTTCAAGTTAGACTCCTGCACCCCCGCCAGGGACATGGCCTGCTGGGGACTTGACAAAGAGATGATCTCGAGATCGGTGACAGCGGAGGAAGTCAAGTGGTTGTGCATGCCGTGGGCGCCGTGCACCCTAAGACCTGTTGAGACCTGTGATGGCGATCCTATCAGAAGCTCCGGCTAAAGCGCTCCAGGTTCTGGCCAGCCTCGGCAAAAGGCTTCTCGGACAGCAGAGTCCGAGTGTTCTAGGACACCAATTGGGAAAACTCGCCCCCCTCGAGTTCAAGGTTCAGCTTTTGCTAGCAACGGAGTTAGAAATATTGAAAGAAATCTTTTTCTTCTGAAATAGTCGTTACTCATCAAGCAGAGCTAGTTTAGCCTTGAGGGTGTATAGCCTCCCAGTACATTCCGCCATTCACGTTGTCGATTTACATTAATGAAAAGGCATCTGAACCTGGTCTTTCAGCACTTTTGGTAAAAATTTGAAAAAGTCGAACCCGCTCTTTGGGCAATTTGGGTAACCTGGATTTGCTAGAGCTAGCAAGAGAGAGAACTTCCAATAGAGAGCCTTACGAGAATCTGGAGCTGTTTTTTATCAGCTTGCCTTAAAACTTCTTAAGGCTTCACAATCACAATCTTGCCTTGCAAGGAAACTAAGGAGATAGCAATGTCTACCCAATTGGTTACACCCGCTACGCTAGAGCTTCTGCAAGTGGATTTGACGCAAGTCCCTCCAGAGATTACCTGTGATGGCAGCGACTTGGACTGGAGCCAAGCCGTGGTGATCGAGGGCAGTCAGCCCCAAGAGGAAAATTTGCAGGGCTGGATTGCCTTCTGTGGCCTGCGGGTTAACCACGAGGCCGGCAATGTCCTGTACTGGCAAGGGCAGCCGCTGCGGGCCAGCCGCATTCGCTTTTTCGTAAGAAATGTAGCCTGGCGCTATGGCTTCTCTTTCTCCACCAGCATTCGCTCCCCTCTCGGCAAAGGGATCCCCACGCCTCCCGACTGGCGCTACCCTGGCCTTTGCCGCTACGGCCTGGTGCTGTTCCAGCCCAACGTCCAGTTGGTGGCCCGACAGGTCTGGGAATCCTCGCCCGAGCAGCCGCAAGAGGTGGATCTGGATCCCAACCTGGATATTGCCTTTAATGTCAACGACGCCAAGGGCAGTTACAGCAACAACAGCGGCAGCTTCGATATCTACGTGCAGGTGGTGAGCTAAGGGCAGCCAGGGATCCCCGCCGAGAACAGTTGCCGGCTGGGATCCCATCTTCTACAATAGGTGAGCTAGAAGTTGGCGCCCAGCTTGCCGCTGGCTCTGCCAGCTTGGAGAGGTGGCTGAGTGGTCGAAAGCGGCTTCCTGCTAAGAAGTTACGGGGC
>NZ_JANSHU010000007.1:93189-102476 GCF_047461755.1 Synechococcus sp. R65.1
TGCAGAGTCCCCAAAAGGCGCTGACCCGGGCTGGGGTGCTCCACGCAGGGCTGCTGGGTTTGTTGGTGTGGGGGGGCCTGGGGTGGCGGGGCTACCTGGTAGTAGCCGCCTATTTTTTAGTCGGCACAGCCGTCACCCGCTTGGGGATCCACCGGAAGCAGGCGCAGGGAATTGCCGAGAAGCGAGGAGGGGCGCGGGGCCCAGAAAATGTCTGGGGCTCTGCTTTGACCGGGGCGGTATGCGCAGTGGGATACGCTTTCTTTCCGCACTCCCTGTGGTGGTTGGGGTATAGTGCCAGCTTTGCAGCGAAATTGGCCGATACCGTCAGCAGCGAAGTAGGCAAAGCCTATGGACGGCAGACCTTTTTGATCACCACTTTTCAGCCGGTGCCTGCCGGCACCGAGGGAGCTGTCAGCCTAGAGGGATCCCTGGCGGGGGTGACGGCAGCAGGGGGAATGTCCGCCTTGGCCTGGGGGATTGGCGGAGAATGGGTGGGAGGGGATCCCTGGTGGCTGAGCGCCTGCTGGCTGGCCGGCATCCTGGCCACTCTAGCAGAAAGCTGGATGGGGGTAGTGTTGCAGCCCCGCCTGGCCTGGATGACCAATGAGGTGGTGAACGGCATTCAGACAACCCTTGCCGCTCTTTTGGCGGTGGGGCTGGGAGCCCTCCTGGGGATTGGAGCGTAGAGAGAGCCCAAGGAAAAAGGGAGGAGCCCTCCGGAAGCTCTCTCCCCTAGGGGTGTAAAAACAGCAGAACAGCTTCTAGCGCAAGCCGCTTGGCTTGTAAACCAAGAAGCCCAGCACCTGACACTGCTTAATGTTGTCGAAGCCCACCACGCGGATGAAGCAATGGGGGTAAGCGCTGCGGCAGGCCTGCACCTCAGTCAGCACCTCCTGTGGAGAAGTAGCGCTAAACAGCGGCAGCTTCCACAAAGTCCAGTAGTGGTCGGTTGGCTCGGAAGATTCGTTGAATTCGATGGCAGGGATGTAGCCCTGATCCAGGATGTACTGCACCTGCTTGAGGATCTGCAGATCCGTTAGGGGTGGCAGATAGGAAAAGGTTTCGTAGCGGCGCTCTTTCGGTAGGGTTTGCATAACTCACTCCGTTTCAGGTGTAGGGTTTTGGAGAGGGGATCCTGCCTCTGGGTGGGTGACCGGCAGGGATCCGGTTGCTGAAGTCAGCCGTTCCAGGTGGCTGCGGCGGTGTTCCATGTTGGCCTGTTGAATACCGGTTTTGGCCATTTCCGGCAAGTAGTCGACCACCTCCGCTGCCAGGTACTCTCGAACGGTCATGATGCGGTAGGCCAAGTCGGCCCGCTCTGCCAGCAAAGCCCGAAGATAGGCTTCCCCATCCTGGAAGCTTTGCCGAGCAGAAAACTGCTGCAGCCAGAGGGCCCTGGGAGGATCCGTCTCGCTCAGTTGGGCCAGCACCGTGCGCATCGCCTGATAGGTCAGGTAGCTGATTAAAGTTTTGGCCGTGTCCTTGGCGATCTGCTTTAGATCCATGACCGATCCAGGGGTTGGGCCAGGGGGGCAAGAGAGTCCAGAGATCCCTTGCCCCCAGAGAGTTTTAGAGCGTATCGACGGGCTTGAACTCGAACTTGACCTCTTTCCACAGCTCGCAGGCAGCCGCCAGCTCTGGCGACCACTTGGCTGCTTCGCGGATGATGTCGCTGCCCTCGCGGATCAGGTCTCGACCTTCATTGCGGGCTTGGATGCAGGCTTCCAGGGCCACGCGGTTAGCCGTTGCACCGGGAGCATTCCCCCATGGGTGGCCGAGCGTGCCGCCGCCAAACTGCAGCACCGCGTCGTCCCCGAAGATCTCCACCAGCGCCGGCATGTGCCAAACGTGGATCCCTCCGGAAGCCACTGGCATGACCCCAGGCATAGAAGCCCAATCTTGGGTGAAGAAAATGCCGCGGGAGCGATCCGCCTCGACGTAGTTTTCCCGCATGAGATCCACAAAGCCCATGGTGATGGCGCGGTCGCCTTCCAACTTGCCCACCACCGTACCGGCGTGCAGGTGGTCGCCGCCAGACATGCGCAGGCACTTGGCCAGCACCCGGAAGTGGATGCCGTGGTTTTTCTGCCGGTCGATCACCGCGTGCATGGCGCGGTGGATGTGCAGTAGGATGCCATTATCGCGGCACCACTTGGCCAGGCTGGTGTTGGCCGTAAAGCCGGCGGTGAGGTAGTCGTGCATGATGATGGGAGCGCCAATCTCCTTGGCAAACTCCGCCCGCTTGAACATTTCCTCACAGGTGGGCGCGGTCACGTTCAGGTAGTGGCCCTTGATCTCGCCGGTTTCGGCCTGAGCTTTGTGGACCGCTTCCATGACAAACAAGTAGCGATCCCGCCAGCGCATGAAAGGCTGGGAGTTGACGTTCTCGTCGTCTTTAGTAAAGTCCAGCCCACCCCGCAGTGCCTCGTACACAGCCCGCCCGTAGTTTTTGGCGGAAAGGCCCAGCTTGGGCTTGATGGTGCAGCCCAGCAGCGGACGACCATACTTGTTCAATTTATCCCGCTCTACCTGGATGCCATGGGGAGGGCCCTGGAAGGTCTTCAGGTAAGCTACGGGAATGCGCAAGTCTTCCAGCCGCAGCGCTTTTAGGGCCTTAAAGCCGAAGACGTTGCCCACAATTGAGGTGAGCATGTTGGTTACTGAGCCTTCCTCGAAGAGATCCAGCGGGTAGGCGACGAAGCAGAAGTACTGGTTCTCTTCGCCAG
Source organism: Synechococcus sp. R65.1 (assembly GCF_047461755.1). Classification (NCBI taxonomy): domain Bacteria; kingdom Bacillati; phylum Cyanobacteriota; class Cyanophyceae; order Synechococcales; family Synechococcaceae; genus Synechococcus; species Synechococcus sp. R65.1. Next base: position 95,916 of record NZ_JANSHU010000007.1, read on the forward strand.
GAACCGGCTCGATGTCGTAGCAGCGGCCCTTGTAGCGGTCCAAGTCAGTGAGCAGATCGGTCCAAACGGTTGTCCAGGTGCCCGTCGAGGACTCAGCTGCTACTGCCGCCCCTGCTTCTTCTGGAGGAACGCCTGGCTGAGGCGTAACCCGAAAACAGGCTAGGATGTCGGTATCTTTGGGCGTGTAATCAGGGGTGTAATAGGTCAGTCTGTAGTCTTTCACCCCCGCTTGATAGCCGCTCTTGGTTTTCGTTGCTGAATAGGCCACGTCAATCCTCCTCTACACGAATGACAAACTCTGCAAAGTTGAGAACTAGCATCTCCAGCTTCAGGCAACAGGCGAGGAAGCAGAGGTAAGGAGCCTCAACTGCCTGCCCTTTCTGGCCTTGGAGCTGCCTCACAATCGGTAGGCTCGACCTTGCAGCCTACCTCTTTCCCCTCAACCTGTAAGCCCTCTTCCCTGACTCCTTTCATCGCTAGCTTTAACGCACCAAGTCCAGAAAGCCTCTATGGACTATTTCCAGCTCTTGTTGCCCCTGCGATCTCAATAATGCAGCTCCACCTTCTTGGGTTTAATCCTAAGCTACCATCCGCGATGAAAGCCAGATCATTACTTTCTTTATGAGTTTGATTAGCTTACTTAAAGCAAGCCAGGCCTTCCGCTGGCAACGGGATAGATTTCTTTGACTTTCTTCACATCTTCCTGGGAGAATCCCCCACTAACGACACCAGCCCCCTTGGCAGGGAGCTGGGAAAGAGACTCCCTGGCAGCCAGGAGGACTAGGAAACGGTCGTCAGGGAAGGCTGGGGCTTCTTGGTGATTACCTGGTCGATGATGCCGTATTCTTTGGCCTGTTCTGGGGTCATAAAGTTGTCGCGGTCTGTGTCGCGCTCGATACGCTCCAGCGGCTGGCCCGTGTGGTAGGCAAGCAGGCTGTTGAGGCTGTTTTTGATAAAGAGGAGCTCCCTGGCCTGGATCTCAATGTCGGTCGCTGGACCCTGGGCTCCCCCTAGAGGTTGGTGAATCATAATGCGGGCATGGGGAAGGGCAATGCGTTTGCCCTTGGCACCCCCTGCCAGCAAAAAGGCTCCCATGCTGGCGGCCAAGCCAATGCAGATGGTGGAGACGTCTGGCTGGATGTGCTGCATGGTGTCGTAAATGGCCATACCGGCATAGACAGAGCCGCCAGGAGAGTTGATGTAGAGGTAGATATCTTTCTCAGGGTCTTCGGATTCCAGGTAGAGCATCTGGGCCACAATCAGGTTGGCTACGTCGTCATCTATCGGCGTGCCCAAGAAGATAATCCGATCCCGTAGCAAACGCGAGTAAATATCAAAGGCGCGCTCGCCGCGTGCAGATTGCTCGATAACAGTGGGAATCATGCCAGTCCAAGCGATGGGTTGCTACCATAGTGTAGTTTAAGCCACGGGATAACTGCCCCCTGCAGAGGAGTTGCCTGGCTCTGCCTAGGTAGCCTGCCGCTGGGATCCTCATTATCAATCTATCAATCTGCGGAGATGAGGTGTAAATGGATGTGATCCCGGATGAACCCCTTGTGATCGCCGGATTGCTGGGTCTGGCTCTCCTGGGACTCTTGATCTTGGCCGGGGTAGGATGGGGGGCGGGCGACGGTGACTAGCAAGAGATTCAAGTTGACAGAGTTAAACCTGCCTCCTTACAATCAAGATCGCTTCGTTTGGAGATGCCCCCATCGTCTAGAGGCCTAGGACACATCCCTTTCACGGATGCGACAGGGGTTCGAATCCCCTTGGGGGTATAGAGGAGAGGTAGCGACGATGCGCAGCTTTGCCGGCGCATCTTCTGCCTTGACGTGGATTAACTAAGCCAGTAGACGAGCAGCTGCATTTCTTCGGCTAGGCACTTTGCCTAGGCTAAAGTCAGCTCCGTCTTTAGCCGGTGTGCTCGATCAGGAACAACTCCCGTCAGCTTGATGGGAAGTGACGCCTGTGGAGATCCCTCTGGTGGGGTAGTGGAGGTGAACTCTGCTGCTAGCTATAGGTCGTGGAAGCAGGAAGAAAGGCTCAACCTGGAGCAAAAGTCTGCTTTTGTCCGAGGTTGTATAGGTCTTTCAGACGCGGATCAACGGCTATGGGCCAGAGCTTCTGCTGGCGCAGCGCTAGCAGCTAGATCGTCTTTGATTAGCTCTACCAGATCCTGAAGCTGACGAATGGCCTCCGCTCCTTCCAGTTTCATCAGCTCCCGCTCATCCCGCATCTCCGTCCAACTGATGGAGCACTCGGAGACTAAAAAGCGAATCAGATGCCCTTCCCGCAAGCTGACCATGAAGGAAGCGCTCTCAAAGGAGGTGCCGCAGGTGTAGCAGGAGGCCGGGTAGCCCCGCTTCTCCAAAGCAATGGCCAGCGCCTGCAAACTCATCACCAGATCTTGAACATAGCTGCGGTATTGTTCCGCCAACCGTTTGAACATCACACTCCTCCTCACTCCTCGGCTCAGCCAGGCCCTCTTCTGGCCACAGACAAGCCGCTTAGGCTTAGTAATAAATACCTATGCTCGGCAGTTAAGTTCATATGTAGCACAGCAATCGGCAATCCTCAAGGAAGGAGCTCAGTCCAGGAACCAAAACTGCCCAGCGCCAAGCAGGATGATAGGCAAGGCCCAGGTGGTTCAGATGTCGTATTTAACACTCCTCTCAAAACAAACACCAAAGTTTACTCTAGTTCAAAACTCTTGCCTCTAGGGGGGGAGCGGATCCTCAGCTCAGGACGGGAAGGGGAATAGTTGCTTTTCGTGGTTGTTTTCCAATTCTCAGAAAGGCTTCTCTTATTTCCGAGGCCTCCTTATCTGCTCTTTCGAGCTGCCGAGAGTAACCCCATTTGTTGTCCGTGCCTTAGCACCACTCGTGAAGATTTCCTCAAGCAACTGCTGTGGCGCCTGATTGATCGGGGGTGCTGCCTCCAACCTACCTTGGCCTAAGCTAGCCGTTTGGCAAGCCCCCTTAGCAAGCCCTTAAGAAAACATTAAAAACGGGATTAAAAACACAGAGACAGCGGCCTCCTAAGAGGAGAAGGAACTAGAATTGAAGTGGGCAAGGTGTATTGCAAACGCCTGAAAAAAGAAACATCAGAGTTGCTAAAAGTTCTCCCTTGCACCGGTGGCTAGATCGTCCCTTTGGCAAAGATGCCAGCAGCCCTTAGCAGTAGCTGAGGAGAGGTCTTGCTCTAGGTCTAGCCTGTTGCATAGCTGTCAGGCCGAATGGCCAGGGGGATTGCTATGGTAGTGAGCGCCCAGTCTTCTGTAGCTTTGCCTACAGAATTCACAAGTAAACAACATAGCTTGAGGGATTTCGTGCCTGGGCGGTGGCAGCGCTGCATCGACGTCCGAGATTTTATTCAGCGCAATTACACGCCTTACACGGGAGATGAAAGCTTCTTGGCGCCGGCCACCGAGCGCACGCAGCGGCTGTGGGCCAAAGTTCAAGATCTGATGGCCTTGGAGCGGAAGCGTGGGATCTTGGATGCCGACACCGACCTTCCTTCCAGCATCACCAGCCACCCGCCAGGCTACATCGACCGAGAGCTGGAGCAGATCGTAGGGCTACAAACGGATAAGCCCCTAAAGCGCGCCATCCTGCCCTTTGGCGGCATCCGTATGGTAGAAACGGCCCTCAAGGCCTATGGCTACGAGCTGGATCCCCGCGTTAAGGAAATCTTTACCAAGTATCGCAAGACCCACAACGACGGGGTTTTCGACGCCTACACGGAGGAGATGCGCCGCTGCCGCCGCTCTGGGATCATCACCGGCTTGCCGGACGCCTATGGACGGGGCCGCATCATCGGTGACTACCGGCGGGTACCTCTCTATGGCGTGGATCGGCTGATTGAGGACAAGGAGGCGCAGAAGGCCAGCCTAGAGGTGGACACGATGGATGAAGAAACCATCCGCCTGCGGGAGGAGCTCTCAGAGCAGATCAAAGCCCTGTACGAGCTCAAGGAGATGGGGGCCAGCTACGGCTTTGATCTAGGCCGCCCCGCAACCAACGCCCGCGAGGCCATCCAGTGGCTGTACCTAGCCTACCTGGCAGCGGTCAAAGAGCAAAACGGCGCCGCCATGTCCCTGGGGCGGGTTTCCACGTTCCTAGACATCTACATCGAGCGGGATCTGCAGGCCGGGATCCTCACCGAGGAAGAGGCCCAGGAGCTCATCGACCACTTTGTCATGAAGCTGCGCATGGTCAGGTTTTTGCGCACGCCGGAGTACAACGAGCTCTTCAGCGGGGATCCCACCTGGGTAACCGAGTGCATCGGCGGCATGGGGCTAGATGGGCGGCCTTTGGTGACCAAGACCAGCTTCCGCATGCTGCATACCCTCTACAACCTTGGGCCGGCGCCGGAGCCCAACTTGACCGTGCTCTGGTCGGAGCGGCTGCCGGAAGCTTTCAAGCGCTACTGCGCCAAGGTCTCCATCGAAACCAGCTCCATCCAGTACGAAAACGACGACTTGATGCGCCCCTACTGGGGGGATGACTACGGCATCGCCTGCTGTGTGTCGGCCATGCGCATCGGCAAGCAGATGCAATTCTTTGGGGCGCGGGTCAACTTGGCCAAGTGCCTCCTCTACGCCATCAATGGCGGCCGGGACGAGATCTCCGGCGAGCAGGTGGCTCCTGCTTTCGCCCCCATCACCGCCGATGTCCTGGACTACGACGAGGTGTGGCCGCGCATGGCGCAGATGATGGCCTGGCTGGCCAAAACCTACGTCAACACCATGAACATCATCCACTACATGCACGACAAGTACTGCTACGAGCGCCTGGAGATGGCCCTGCACGACCGGGACGTGCTGCGCACCATGGCCTTTGGGTTGGCCGGCCTGTCGGTAACAGCCGACTCCCTATCCGCCATCAAATACGCGCGGGTACGGGCCATCCGGGATGAGCGGGGCCTAGTGGTGGATTACGCGGTGGAGGGCGACTTCCCCAAATACGGCAACAACGACGACCGAGTTGACTCCATTGCGGTGCAACTGGTGCAGACCTTCATGGCGGAGCTGCGCAAGCACAAGACCTACCGCAATGCCATCCCCACCCAGTCCATCCTCACCATCACCTCCAACGTGGTCTACGGCAAGAAAACCGGCAACACCCCTGACGGGCGGCGCGCAGGTGAACCCTTTGCCCCTGGGGCCAACCCCATGCATGGCCGCGACACCAAGGGGGCGGTGGCCTCGCTGGCTTCCGTGGCTAAGCTGCCCTACGACGACGCTCTGGATGGCATCTCCAACACCTTCTCCATCGTGCCGGCGGCCCTAGGTCGCACAGCCGAGGAGCGGGTTGCTAACCTGGTGGGGCTGCTGGACGGCTACATGCGGGATGGCGGCTTTCACCTCAACGTGAACGTTCTCAACCGCGAGACCTTGCTGCACGCCATGGAGCACCCAGAGCTCTATCCACAGCTCACCATCCGGGTTTCCGGCTACGCGGTGAACTTCATCAAGCTCACCCGCGAGCAACAACTGGATGTGATTAACCGCACCTTCCATCAACACTTCTAAACGACGGCCAGGGGATCCCTGAAGGCTGCCCATACCCAGGGAAAGGGATCCCCCAGCAAGGAGGTTCGATGAGCTATAGCGCTTTGGACTTGGTTAGAGACTACGCGGCAGGACAGCGAGATTTCCAAGGGATCGAGCTGCTCCAGGCCGACCTACAAGGGATCCACCTAGCCGGTGCCGACCTGCGCTCTGCCGACTTCAGCGGGGCCAACCTGGCAGGCGCCAACCTGCGGGGGTGTGATCTCAGCTTTGCCAATTTCAGCGACGCCAACCTATCTGGAGCCGATCTGCGAGGATGCCTGCTTTTCGGCACCGATTTCCGAGGTGCTCTCTTGGAAGGAGCTTTGCTGGATCACGCCGATTTCGATGCCTATACCCATTTCCCAGCGGGCTTTGATCCGAAGGCGCATCGCCTACACAACATCTCGTCAGGTGTCTCCCAGTAGGCCCTTTGGGGTCTTTCCATCGGTTTTCAACTTAAGAAAACCCAGCCCAGGTAAACCCAAAGTCAAAGCCAGGGGGTGGGCAACGTAGCCAGCAATTTGGAAGAAAACCTCAAGATTAATTGATATTTTGCAAAAGCCATTGAGAATAGAAGTTATGGGTACCTCCCTCAACCCCTCGAGGCCGGTGACCGGCCGCATTCACTCGGTTGAAACCTGTGGCACGGTAGATGGGCCAGGGATCCGCTTTGTCATCTTCCTGCAGGGCTGTCCTCTGCGCTGTCTGTACTGCCACAATCCGGACTGTCGGGATCCCAATGCTGGCCAGGTGGTGACAGTGGACTCCCTCATGGCGGAGATCCAGCGCTGCCGCAATTACTACCTCAAAGGCGGGGGAGTAACGGCCAGCGGGGGAGAACCGTTAATGCAGCCCACCTTTGTGGCTGAGATTTTCCGCCGCTGCCACGAGCTGGACTTGCACACAGCGCTGGACACTTCCGGCTACGCGCCCTTGGGAGTGGCCAAGCCAGTTTTGGCCCATACGGATTTGGTGCTCCTTGATATCAAGTCCTATCTGCCGGAGCT